>CANAXK010000070.1 GCA_947365485.1 uncultured bacterium | reverse complement strand
AATGGATATAACACTAATCAAAGGCGACGGAATCGGGCCGGAAATCAGCGACGCTGTGCTAAAAATCATTAAAGCAGCCGAAGTCGAAATCAACTGGGACATACAAACAGCAGGGGCTGACGTAATCGAAAAAGAAGGCGTGCCGCTTCCGGCTCGCGTAATCGAATCTGTAAAAAGAAACAAAATTGCGCTAAAATCACCGGTTACAACCCCGATAGGCAAAGGGTTCCGCTCCGTTAATGTTCAGCTTAGAAAAGAACTTGATTTGTATTCCAACCTGCGCCCCTGCTACAACCTTCCGGGCGTAAAAACAAGATACGACAATGTTGATATAGTTGTTGTAAGAGAAAACACCGAAGATTTGTACGCCGGAATCGAACGGCAGGTTGACGAAAACACGGCTGAAAGCATTAAAATCATCACCAGAGGCGCTTCAGAGCGCATTGCAAGCTTTGCCTTTGATTATGCTGTAAAAAACAACAGAAAAGAAGTCTGCGTGGTTACAAAAGCCAATATCTGCAAGCTTTCTGACGGATTGTTTTTAGAGAGCGCACGCAAAATCTCCGAACTTTATCCGCAAATAAAATTCAGAGAGATTCTTGTTGATAACTGCTGCATGCAGCTTGTCCAGAACCCTAACCAGTTTGACGTGCTTCTGCTTCCAAACCTGTACGGCGATATAGTCTCCGACCTTTGTGCAGGACTCATTGGCGGGCTCGGAATTGCTCAAGGCGCGAACATTGGCAAAGATTATGCTGTATTTGAGCCTGTACACGGCTCTGCACCGGATATTGCAGGACAGGATAAGGCGAATCCTACAGCAATGCTTATGTCCGCAATCGAAATGCTTAATTATATAGGAGAGGTTGAGGCAGCACAACGCATAAAAACCGCACTTTTTGACACGCTTAAATCAGGAATCAAAACCGCGGACTTAGGCGGGAACGCAAAGTGCAGCGAGTTTACAGACGCGATAATTTCTAAACTTTCATAGTTTATGCTATAATTAAACCGGATATGGAAACGATATTAACAAGCCCTGATTTTTCAAATCCGGCTGAAACACTTAAAATACTGACATCCGAAAACATAAACTATGACGAGCTTACAGATTTTTGCGAAAAATTGGCAGACAAAATTACAGTTGTTCATACAAATCAGGATGACCGCAAATTTCAGGCAATTACACAGTGCATTCTGGAGTGTTACAAGCGGATTTGCAACTTCAAATCATCCCAATGGATTACTGAAAACAAGCTCAGGCACGAGCTTAATGCAGGTGAAAAGCCTATAAGTTTCACAAGGATTAACGCGAAGCAGGAAGTTTGTCTTTACAAAATCCTGAATTTCGACCAGATTGATTTTGAGCGCGAAATTGCCTATGCTGACGAGTTTGAAGTGGTTAAGCCAGCCATAAAATCTTCCAAGCCCAAAGAGGAAGAGGATTCAACTTACACAAAAATTCTAACCCTTCTTGAAAACGGCGAAAATGTTTTCCTCACAGGTTTTGCAGGTACAGGCAAGAGTTATATTTTAGGAAAGCTCAAAGAAAAGTTCAAGAAAAAGCTCACGATAACAAGCACCACAGGGCTTGCTGCCGTGAATGTCAAAGGTCAGACACTTCATTCCTGGGCAGGAGTCGGGCTTTGCAAGAATCCGATTAGCAAAACGGTTGAAAAAATCAGAAGCCGTGCAACCCAGCTAAGGCAGATTAAGAACTGCAAAATTCTTGCTGTTGACGAGATTTCCATGCTGAATTATGAGGCGTTTGAATACGTTAGCGAAGTCCTTAAACAAATAAAAGAATCTCCGGAGCCTTTTGGCGGAATACAAGTTTTATTTATTGGTGATTTTTTCCAGCTCCCGCCTGTAGAAAAGGAGCCGGACGCAATCAGAAGATTCTGTTTTGACTCGCCTGTGTGGGAGGATTTGAACCTCAAAAATGTGGTTCTCAAAAAGAATTACCGCCAGAGTGAAGAATACTTTATCAAAGCGCTTGCACACATGAGAACAAATTGCCTGAACTCTGACGACATCAAGCTTTTGAACAGCAGGTGCGTAGACAGTGACACTTATCAGACGGATATGCTGCACATTTTCTCGACCAACGAGGAGGCAAACCGCTACAACAGCGCAAAATTCAACCTGATTGAAGAGCCTATCCGGATTTTCACGGCAGATGACGCTGTTTACAGGGGCACAAAGCTGGTTTGCGAGAATTTTACGGAGAGTGAAAACTACATTCTTGAAATCTTCTCCAAGAATTGCCGTGCAGAAAAAGACATTCCGCTCAAGCTCGGCGCAAAAGTAATGTTGCTTGTAAATATGGATTTCAACAAGGGGCTCATAAACGGCGCCTGCGGCACGATTCTGGGATTCAACGAAAAAAGCATTAACATAAAATTCGACAACGGAGTAACGGCCTCCATTCCGCAGCACAGGTTTGAATACTATTACAACGACAGGGTTGTAGCCGAGCGAATCCAGTATCCGCTTAAGCTTGCTTATGGAATAACAATCCACAAGTCACAGGGAATGACGCTTGACAGGTTGGTTGTGGACTGTTCAAGAATCTTTGAGCGCGGTCAGGCTTACGTTGCGATGAGCAGGGTTAAGACACTGGGCGGATTGTTTATCAAGGCATTTGAGCCGGAAAAAGTTATGGTCGACGAGCATGTGGCCGAGTTTTACGAAAACCTCAAAGAGGTAGGAGAAGTTGAGGCAAAGCCCATTATTGAGGACGAAGTTGAGCGCATAGAAGGTAATGCGCGTGAAATCATTTTAGGCTGTGTAGCAGAATTTAGCGGGCTTTATGGCAAGGGCGGGTTTGCAAAAATCCTGACAGGGAGCAGGCAAATCAAGGACAGCGAGTACAACATTAAGATTGCAAACTCAAAATACCTTGCTGCGCTTAAGGGAATGACCCAGAAGGCTGTCGGCGAGATGATTGACGAGCTTGTTGAAGAGGGGAGACTAAAAATTAAGCGCATTAGTTTTGGCAGACCTGTTTTGTGTATTGTATAATAAACTTAATGAAGTACGCTTTAGTTTTAGTAAACATCAAGGGGCTGGGGGTTAAGACTTTTAGTTATTTAATTCCTGATGAAATGCGCGAAATTATCCAAATCGGGCAGGCTGTTCTGGTGCCGTTCGGGCGTCAGGGGCTTATTAATGCATTTGTGGTCGGGTTTTCTGATTATTTGCCAGAAGAGTTTAAAGCAAAAAAGATTAACAAAATCCTCGATGAGACCCCGCTTTTTTCACTAAAATATCTGAAGCTTCTGGAGTGGGTTGCAAACTACTACTGCACTGATTTTGTGACTGTATTAAATGCAGCGCTCCCAATGAAGTTAATCGAGAAAAACGCAAAAGTCGAGCAATCCGTCTCGCTTCTCAAGGAGGATGGTGAAGGTTTAACAAAGCGTCAAAAAGAGATTCTTGCCCTCCTGAAAGAGCGCGGCAAATCCTCGCTCATTGAGTTCGAAGAAATCGCAAAAACAACACGTGCAACAATGAAAAAGCTTGCAGAGGCTGGTTTTGTCAAATTTGAAACAGAATACATTTACAGGAATCCGCTTTCAATATTCAAGGATGTGGAAGTTGAGCCGCTGTTTGAGCTTGCGGGAGAGCAAATCACGGCGTATGAAGGCATAAAATCTAAAATGCGTTCCCCAAACCCGATTCTGCTCCATGGTGTCACGGCTTCCGGCAAAACAGAAGTCTATTTCAAGCTAATAAAAGACGTTATTGATTCCGGCAAAAACGTGCTTTTTCTGGCACCGGAAATTGCGCTTGCGTCCCAGCTTACAAAGCGGCTTGCGCGAAAGTTCGGGATAAGAGATGTTGCAATCTGGCACAGCAGCATTTCTGACGGTGAAAAATACGATGTGTGGCAAAGATTATTCAAAAACGAGATAAAAATCCTTGCGGGCGCGCGTTCAGCCGTGTTTGCACCGTTGCAGAACATTGGTTTAATAATAATTGACGAGGAGCATGAAAGTGCTTACAAGCAGACAAACCCTGCGCCGCGCTACGACGCGCGCGTCGTAGCGCGGCGCCTTGCCCAATTCCATCAGGCACCTTTGCTTTTAGGCTCGGCAACTCCGGACATTTCGACTTATTATTACGCAACCAATAACAACAATCTTTTTGAGATGCGCAAGCGATTTAACAACTCGCCGCTTGCAAAGCCGCAGGTTATAAACATGCAGGAATAGGGCAAGGCGTCATACAGAGGTATCATCTCAAAGCCTCTGCAAACGGAAATCACAGAGACTCTGGAGCGTGGCCAACAGGTAATTCTTTTGATGAACCGACGCGGGTATTCGACTTACACCCAGTGCAAGTGTTGCGGTACAGTGATTGAGTGTTCGGACTGTTCAATCCCGATGATTTGGCATGCAAGTGTTAAAAAGCTCAAGTGTCATTACTGCAACAAAGAGATGAGTTTTCCGGATTACTGTCCTCAATGCGGGAGTGACGCGCTTTCGACTTCCGGAGTCGGAACACAGAAAATCGAGTTTTTAATAAAAGAGCTTTATCCTGACGCACGGGTTGAGCGGATTGACAGTGACATTTTGACCCGAAAAAACGCGCACATTGAGCTTTTATCCAAATTCCAGAAAAAAGAAATCGACATTCTGGTCGGCACCCAGATGATTGCAAAGGGTTTGGACAATCCAAACGTAACCCTTGTTGGTGTATTGAGTGCGGATTCGGGATTCAACATCCCTGATTTTCGCGCATCTGAGCGCGGTTTCCAGCTTCTAACGCAGGTAGCAGGGCGTGCCGGGCGCGGGGAGTTCAAAGGAAAGGTTTTATTCCAGACCTACAATCCTGATTACTATGCGTTTCAGACAGCCAAGGCGCAGGATTACGAGAAGTTTTTTGAGACAGAAATAAAGGCGCGTCAGGAGTTTGACTACCCGCCATTCAGTCAGATTGTGCGTTTGATACTCTCTTCGCAGAACAATTTCCGTGCTGAAAAATCCGCAATGGAGATTGCTTTAAGGCTTTCCACAATGACAGAAAAATTCGGGTTTACAGAGTATCTTGAAACGCTCGGGCCGACTCCATGTGTGATAGAAAAATTAAACGGATACTATCGGTTTCAAATTCTTATCAAGAACAAGCTTTCTCAAAAGGGGCATGATTTTATATCGAAATTTCTAAGCAAGATTACGCTTCCGAAGGACATAAAGCTTGCGATTGACGTTGACCCGCTGGATATTTTGTAACAACAAAAAAGCTCTGCAATTTCTTGCAGAGCTTTTTTTAAATCTATGCTACTAAACGTTAGCTGTAGCCTTAGGGCCAGCGTTAACGATTTCAGCTGGCATGTTTGGATACTTAGAAGAGAAGTTATCAGCAAACATTTGAGCAAGCTTGTTAGCGTTAGCATCATAAGCTGCTTTATCTGCCCACAGACCGCGTGCATCAAGCATTTCATCAGGAACACCAGGGCAAGATGTAGGATAATCTACATTGAATACGTCATGGTGTTTAAATTCGATTGAATCGAATGAGCCGTTTAATGCAGCTGTAACCATAGCTCTTGTGTAAGCAAGTTTCATTCTCTTAGCACCCATAGAAGCGCTTCCGCCTGCCCATCCAGTGTTTACTAAGTAAACCTTAGTACCGTATTGGTCAAGCTTGTCACCCAACATCTTAGCGTAAACAGAAGCATCCATTGGCATGAATGGTTCGCCGAACAATGTTGAGAATGTAGGTTGAGGTTCTGTAACGCCTCTTTCAGTACCAGCAAGCTTTGAAGTGAAGCCTGTTACAAAGTGGTACATAGCAGCGTTTTTGTCCAATCTTGAAATTGGAGGCAATACGCCGAATGCGTCAGCTGTCAAGAACACAACAACTTTTGGAATACCGCCCATTGAAGGGATTTGAGCGTTGTTGATGTAGTTGATAGGATAACCTACACGAGTGTTTTCTGTTAATGAACCGTCGTTGAAATCGAATTCTCTAGTTTCAGGATCCATAACAACGTTTTCAATTAATGAACCGAATTTGATAGCATTGTAGATATCAGGTTCATTTTCTTCAGAAAGATTGATACATTTAGCGTAGCATCCGCCTTCAAAGTTGAATACGCCATCAGGAGACCAGCCGTGTTCGTCGTCACCGATTAATTTACGGTTAGGGTCAGCTGATAAAGTTGTTTTACCTGTACCTGAAAGGCCGAAGAATACAGCTGTTTCACCAGTTGCAGGGTCCATGTTAGCTGAACAGTGCATTGGAAGAACATCCTTCTTAGTCATAACATAGTTCATTGTAGCGAATACAGATTTCTTGATTTCGCCTGAGTATTGAGAACCGCAAATGATGATTTCATGAGCTTCGTAATCGATTGCGATACAAGCTTCTGAGTTTACGCCATCAACTTCAGGGTCGCATTTGAAACCAGGAGCACAAAGAATTGTGTAGTCAGCTTCGCCGTAGCTAGCCAATTCTTCTGCAGTTGGTCTGATTAACAATTGGTGAATGAACAAGTTCTGGCTTGCCATTTCGTTGATTACTCTGAATTTTTGAGTGTATTTTTTGTCAGCACCGGCAAAACCGTCGAAGATAAATACTTCTCTGTTTTGCAAGTAAGCAGCGATTTTACCCTTGATTGAGTTGAATGCTTCTCTGCTGATTGGTCTGTTTACTTTACCCCAGGCAATGTCATTGTGGATAGATTCTGTATCAACAATGAATTTATCCTTAGGTGAACGACCTGTGTATTTACCAGTTGTAACAACCAATGCACCTGTGTTTGACAAAGTACCTTCGCCCAAACGAAGAGCAGCTTCTGTCAATTGTGCAGGAGTTAGGTTGCGGTAAACAGCTTTTGGTCCGATAATACCAAATTTTTCGATTCCGTATGTTTCCATAATATAGCTTCCTCCTTTTTCAAAGCTCTTATATATACACGAAAATTGTATTACAAACACTTAAAAAAGACAAGCTGTATTTCACTATTTTACGAGCATGGAATACATTTGAGCACGTTTCTTCTGCACATCCGGATTGGCAAGATAATCTTCATATCTCATTTGATAATTCAAATATCCGTTTGGCGTAATCTCAATTATCCTGTCAGCTACAGTGTTTATGAACTGGTAATCCTGCGAAGTAAACAAAACAGAGCCCGTGTAATCAATAAGCGCGTTATTTAAAGACGTAATCGCTTCCAAATCCAAGTGGTTGGTTGGCTCATCAAAGAGAAGCACATTTGATTCCTCAATCATTGTTTTTGCAAACATGCAGCGAACTTTTTCACCACCTGATAAAACTTTTACGCACTTTTCAGCATCCTCACCCGAGAAAAGCATTCTGCCCAGATACCCTCTCAAAAAGCTTATATGCTGCTCCTGAGAATACTGCGCAAGCCACTGGATAAGGTTTTTATCAGTGTCAAAAAACTCATTGTTGTCTTTTGGACAGTAAGAGTGAGTCGCTGTTACGCCCCATGTTACAAAGCCTTCATCCGGTTCCATTTTACCTTCCAAGATTTCAAAAAGCGCAGTAATCGCTTGCTGGTTCTTAGAAATGAACGCAATCTTTTCTCCCTGCCTTACATCAAAAGAAAGCGCCTTTATCAAAAGCTCATCATTAAGAGTTTTTCTTAAGCCTTGGACTGTCAAAACATCTTTACCAGGCATTTTTGAATACTTAAAATAAATACTAGGATATTTTCTTGTAGAAGGTTTAATATCTTCAAGAGTAAGTTTTTCCAACATATTTTTTCTGGAAGTTGCCTGTTTAGCTTTAGAAGCATTCGCACTAAACCTTGCGATGAATTTTCTAAACTCTTCTGCTTTTTCTTCCATCTTTTTGTTGCGCTCTTCTTTTTGTTTCATAATCAAAGCGCTTGCCTGCGTCCAGAAAGAATAGTTACCGGTATAAAGCTGAATATTTCTGAAATCGATATCTGCAATATGGGTACAAATTCTATCCAAGAATTTTCTATCGTGCGAAACAACGATTACTGTGTTAGGGAAATCAATCAAAAAGTCTTCCAGCCACGTAATTGTCGCCAAATCAAGATGGTTTGTAGGCTCGTCCAGTAACAATATATCAGGAGTTCCAAACAAAGCTTGCGCAAGTAATACACGGACTTTTTCGCTGCCTGAAAGGTCTTTCATCTGTGCATAATGCAATTCTTGAGGGATTCCCAAATCATTCAACAAAGAAGATGCGTTCGGCTCAGCCTGCCATCCGTCCATTTCCGCAAATTCGGTTTCCAAATCCGCAACGCGAAGTCCGTCTTCGTCATTAAAATCAGGCTTCATGT
>CANAXK010000069.1 GCA_947365485.1 uncultured bacterium | reverse complement strand
CTGCTCCAGAGTCATTTCAAAGCCTTTCACTAGAGAATTTCTGTACATTTCATAATCAATCGTACCCTCGTCACAATTCTTGATACAAGTATACGATTTTTCAAGTGTTTCTATGCATCTTTCCAGATATTCGGTGCTTATAGGCATATAAGAGAATCCTCAATAATTACCCCTTTATTATACTACAAAACATTTCTTCAAAGAGTATAATGTTGTTATGGAAAGAAAATTTGAACTGGTATCGAAATATAAACCATCCGGCGACCAGCCAAAGGCAATTAAAGAACTCGTGGACGGGATTAATAAGGGCGAAGACTCGCAGACGCTTCTCGGGATTACAGGCTCGGGTAAAACTTTTACGATTGCAAATGTAATTGAGCAGGTGCAGAAGCCGACACTCATTATTGCGCACAACAAAACCCTCGCAGCCCAGCTTTATAACGAGTTTAAAGAGCTTTTTCCAAACAATGCGGTTGAGTATTTCATAAGCTATTACGATTATTATCAGCCGGAAGCGTACATTCCGCGCACAGATACTTATATCGAAAAATCTGCAAGTATTAATGAGGAAATCGACCGGTTGAGACACAACACAACAAGAAGCCTGTATGAAAGAAACGACGTTATCATTGTTGCATCTGTCAGCTGTATTTACGGTTTGGGGCTTCCGGAGAGTTATTTTAAAGGCACAATTCAGGTTAAAGTCGGAGACACCTTGGACAGGGGTGATTTGATTAAGCACCTTGTCATGACCCAGTACACAAGAAACGACATGGTTCTGGAGCGCTCGACCTTCCGCGCGCGCGGCGATATTCTGGAAATCATGCCGGCTTACGAAAAAATTATCACGCGGATTTATTTCTTCGGAGACGAGATTGAAAAAATCGTAAGGATTGATAATCTGACCGGTGAAATCATTGAAGCGCCGGAAAGCGTCATGATTTATCCTGCGGTGCACTACATCGCGTACGACGAAAACGAAGACGAAACAATCCAGATGATTCGCACAGAGCTCAAAAACCGCGTAGTTGAATTGGAATCCCAGAACAAGATTCTGGAATCCCAGCGTTTGCAGCAGAGAGTCAAATACGACATTGAAATGATTAAGGAAATGGGCTACTGTTCAGGTATCGAGAACTATTCAAGAATCATTGAGCGCCGCCCTGTGGGTTCAGCTCCGGCAACACTTCTGGATTATTTTCAGGGTGATTTCCTCACCGTTATTGATGAATCCCATGTAACACTTCCGCAATTGAGCGGGATGTACCACGGTGATGCTTCGAGAAAAAACACGCTCGTGGAATTTGGGTTCAGGCTTCCTTGTGCAAAGGATAACAGACCTTTAAAGAACGAGGAATTTTTCGCAAAAGTAGGGCAAAAGATTTACATTTCAGCAACTCCGGGCGAGTTTGAGAAAAAGACTTCCGAGCAGATGGTTGAGCAGATTATTCGTCCGACAGGGCTTGTTGACCCGAAAATACATGTACGTCCGATTGAGACCCAGATTAGTGATTTAAAAACAGAGATTGAAAAGCGTGCAAAAAAAGAAGAGCGCGTGCTAATCACAACTCTTACAAAGCGCATGGCAGAGGATTTGTGCGACTATTTCCTTCAGGAAGGTATCCGTGTAAGGTATCTCCACAGCGGTATCAAGTCAATTGAGCGTGTTGAGATTCTTAGAGATTTGAGACTCGGAGAGTTTGACGTGCTTATCGGGGTAAACCTCTTAAGGGAAGGGCTTGATATTCCGGAAGTCTCACTGGTTGCGATTATGGACGCTGATAAGGAAGGGTTCTTAAGGTCAGACACGAGTTTAATCCAGACAATCGGGCGTGCTGCGCGTAATTCCTGCGGTGAAGTGATTATGTACGCAGACAAGATAACGGATTCAATGCAGCGAGCGATTGACGAGACAAACAGGCGCCGTGAGATTCAGCTTAAGCACAACAAGAAATACGGAATCATACCTCAGACCATCAAAAAGCCGATTGAAAACAACCTTCTTTCGCTGGTTGCAAGCTACAGAGACCTTGAAGACATTGTGGCAGAAGAGATGGTTGAGCTCGGAATCGAGAAAAAAGATTTGCCGAAACTTATCTCCAAGCTTGAAAAAGACATGCACAAGGCTGCTAAGATTCTTGATTTTGAACGCGCAGCAGAGATACGCGACCAGTTGAAGAAATTGAGAGAGATGAAGTAAAACCCTACTTTCCAATACAAAAATGGTCAAAAATATTGTTTAGGACATCATCTGTAATCAGCTCGCCTGTTAACTCATCAAGCGCCAGAATCGCAGATTTCACATCAATCGAAATCAAATCCTGCAACTCATGCAGCTGCGCAGCAAGCAATGCCTGCTCCATTGCAGCCCGCGCGCGGGTAAGGCAGGTTTGCTGACGCGCGTTTGTCACAAATTCGAGTGTTTCAGGATTAATGTCGCAAACTTTTTTCTTCAAAGACTCCTTAAGCTCCAACACGCCCTCGCCTGTCAAAGCCGAGATGTAAACAACATCAGCCTCACGAGCTGCAACAAGGTCTGATTTGTTTGCAATGACAATATGATTCTTGTCTTTCAAAAGTTCAAGCACTTCTTTGTCTTCTGAGCTTAAGCCCTGTGAAGCATCATAGACAAACAAAACCAAATCCGCCTCATCAAGAGACTGCTTGGAATACTCTATCCCGATTTTTTCAACAGTTGATACATCTTCGTTCTCTCGGATTCCGGCTGTATCAACCAGAGTAACAGGGATTCCCAAATCCAATGTTTCTCTTAGAACATCACGCGTTGTTCCGGCTATATCCGTCACAATCGCCCTATCAAGGCTCAAAAGTGCGTTGAAAAGAGAAGATTTGCCCACATTCGGTTTGCCCACAATCGCAACAGAAGCGCCCTGTCTGAAAATATTGGAAGTATTTGCACCGCTTAAAACTGAATCGATTTGCGCGATTATGTTTTCGAATTTTTCTGTGAGATAGAAATATTCAGGCTCCCTTACATCTTCCGGAAAGTCTATTCCCGCCGTGATTTTTGAGAGAACCTCAAAAATATCGTTTCTTATATTATTAATCTTTTCTTTCAAAACACCTGAAAGATTCTTGATTGAAGCTTTTGCAAAATCCGCTGTTTTTGAGTGAATAATGTCTGCAACGGACTCGGCTTGAGACAAATCCATTCTCTTATTAAGAAACGCGCGTTTTGTAAACTCGCCTTTTTCAGCCATCCTCGCCCCGTGTTTCAGCACAAGGTTAAGAATGTTTCTAACAACATTCACTCCGCCATGGCACTGAATTTCAACCACATCTTCGCCGGTGTAGCTGTTAGGCGCAAAGAATGGCAAAACAATTACTTCGTCTATTTTCGCCGCTCCGTCTACTATCCAGCCGTGATTGAATTTTCTTAGCTCAAACTTAGGGTTCGTAAAAATCTTTTCAATAATCTCAAAAGCCTTTGAGCCGGAAATCCTTATAACCCCGACTCCGCCCATTCCCATTGGGGTTGCCGGTGCAGCTATGGTATCAAATTCGTCTAAAATGTTCATAGAACAATTATAGCGTAAAAATATTTTTGACACCTCACCCTAGCCCTCTCCTGCAAGGAGAGGGAACGCCGTAGATTATAACGCAAAGAGTCTCACAAGCGAGCCGCTTTCAGCAAGCTGTGCAAGTTTTTGTTCCTCGGATTCAATATTTACAGCAGAAATCCCCTGTTCTTTTACAATATCAACAAAAAGTTTTTCAAACAGAGCGTAAATAATCTTTGAGCGGTTGTTATTTTTTTGTATCAAAGCAAGCGTGTCATTGATTATCAAAAGTGCGTCCTCGATTTCACCCCCGGAAATCTTTAAAAGCGCCATAAAGTAGCGCGCAAGCGCCAAAATATTAAATATTGCTGACTTTTCAGACTTATCAAGAACATCCTTATAAATCGCCTCTGCCTTTTCCGTGATTCCGATATTAGAATATGAATACGCAATTAAGAGGTCGCAGAACAGCTCCAGCTGCATTTCATGCAAATCTGATGCAAGAAGTTTTGCTTGATAGATATTCTGCGCAAAGGTTTTATAATCCTTCGAATGCTCTGAAAACTCCTGCAAAATAAGATAAATAACCTTTGAAAAAGCAGAAGCCTCTTCAATATTAGAAACAGCATAACTTTTGCCAGCAAGAAAATCCTTAATCGTAAGTATTGCATCTTTTTCCGGCAGCTCATCCCCGAGAGATGTCCTCACTGCATTAAAGAAGTCGTCCAAATCATCATCCATCAGGAAGAGTTTTGCAAACCCTGCAAGCCTGAATATTTCAAACATGTGCTCCACAAAAAGGTTTGTAGAAAAACTTCCAGGCTTGATTTTTTCCAGAATCTCCGGCTGCAAAATCGCGAGCAGGTCTTTTGCAACATCCACGCACTGCGCAAAATCACCTATGTTGAACAGAATCTCAATATTCACAAGAGAAAGCAGCAAGAATTTTGTGTTAACCGCACCATCCACAAGCAGGGTTGGATTCTGCATCCGTGTCAGAATATTATGTAAAAGTGTGAGCGCGTCCGTGTAATTTGAGGATATCAAAGCGCCCTGAAGCATAAGGTTTGAAAGTTTTACAATCTTGTCGTGGTCATCCTCCTGAATCGCATCCATCAAGAGCACATTCTCGATAGAATAAATCTTCTCTGGAGAATAGCTGTAGAGGCTCATCAGAATGTTTTGGAAGACCTCTTTCTTATTGTTTTCAATATCCTCTGCCGGAATATTATCCCCGATGTGTTCAACCAGAGACAAGAATCCGAGGCAGTTTTTCAAATACGCGTCGTAATCTCCGGTCTCCATTGCAAATCGGGAGTTTTTCCAGAGAAGAAGGTATTCTTCTTTGAAATGCCCAAGTTTTCCCATAATAAGTAGGGTTGAAGTATCATCAAGCCCCTTTCCGAGATTAGCAAGAATGGTTTTGGATAAAAATTCAACCACCTCTTTTTTCAACGAAGCCTCTATCACAGGTTTTATGAGGTTGTAGTTATTAACATAAATATTTTCGTCTTTTACATGCACAAACCCCGATTTTTCAAGCAAACCGGCAGTTTTTTCCACCTCTTTAATACCGAGTTTTTTTGCTGTATTAAAATCAATTCTCGCACCTAAAAAAGTGGAATACGCAAGCACAAGCGAAGCATCCATATTCTTGCTTAAGTGTTTCAAGCGCGCCTTTAAGAGTCCCTGCAAATCAGCCGGAAGAATTACAGAATTGTTGCTCTTAATAAGGAGTCTGTTTTCAAAGTTCAAAAGAATGTCTTTTTCTGTCAGGTACTTAATCGCGTTTTCAAAATACAGGCGTGAGCCCTTAAAATTCTCTTTGATTTTTTCAAAATAAAACGACTTGATAAAATCAGAGGCTTCTTCTTTGATATTTGAGAGCATTGCTTCCAGCGTTGTTTTCTGGAGCGTATATTCCGAATACAGAGGTGTCCTCAAGAGTCCTTTAATCTTGGAATGAAGCGATGTTTCGCTCTCTGTTACAAACACGAAATTTGTATTAACCTTTTTGAATCTGTCAAAATAAAGCTCAAGAGTCTGGATAGAAGTGTCGTCCATAAACTCAAAGCCCTCAATCAGCACAACGCAGTTTTTGAGCGAGGCAAAAAAGTCGCCAAAGTCTTCCATATACGCAAACCGCGCATCTTCCGGCGCAGCCGCTTTTCTTGGTTTAAAAAACAGCAAATCAAAAATCGACTTAAACCTCTTCAAATCAAGAGCCGGATTGATGAATGAATTATGAATCGACATTCCGTAATAGTCGCGGAAAATCTGTTCAAACAGACCCCACGGCTTGTACGTACACTCTTCCGAGCAAACAGCGTGCAAGACCTTCATCCCTTTTGATTCATAATAACGGTACAAATCGCCGGTATTGATTTCAAGCTCTCTTGCACCCCTAATCGAGATAATTTTGTTATCATCCAGGCGGTCTAAGAGTTCAAGTGTGCTAACTTTATTGAATTTGCACTTTGCATTAATATCAAAGACTTTGAAAGCATAAATATCATTACTCTTTTTTGCTGTCTGTTTCTGAATCTCTTTTGGCTTAACCTCAATCGATTCATCATCCTGTTTTTCAGCCGGAGGAAGCACATAACTTTCGAGCAGGATTTCATAAAACATTACAGTCTTGCCGTCCTGTTCCACCGAATAGAGTGAGTCTGTTTTGTAGTCCTTGTTAATATTGTCGCAAACAAATTCATCCAGAACGATTTGCATGCCTTTCAGGTATTTCTTTTCCTCTTTTTTTACTGTAAGCATTTTGACATTGTTCTCAATCGAGCTTTCAGAGAGCAAATCCTCCGCCGTTTTTTTCAGAATCGTAATATTGAGTCTCAAAGAGGTGCCGAGTTCTGCAATAACTTTTGAATTGAGTTCAGAAAACGCGTTCAAAATCTTAATAGCTAGTCTTGCAGCTTTGTTGGCAGAGGTCGGGAATGAAAGTTCTTTGTTCATATTGACAACAAAAGTGTCGTTATAAATTATGACACGCCCTTCCACGCCTTTTAGTTGGGCTGTGAGCAGGTTTTTGAGTCTGAAATAAAATTTTGTGAACAGTTCCTGTGAGCCAAGAAGTCTCCTGATATTTTTGAGTGCGGAAAACTTTATAACAAGTGTTGCAAACTCATCTGTTTCGCACTCCTGATAAGCGATACTCGTTTTTACAGGGAATCCGCATTTGCATTTTTCTGTGTTTGTAGAGACAGTTTTTCCGCATTTTGAGCACTTTGTCAAAATCACATATCCGCATCTTTCACAAACCGGAGACATGCTCAATGTACGGCAATTCGGGCACTCAAGCGCCAGAACCTTATGGCAGTGCGGGCACACTGTTTCATTCTCTCCGATTGTTCTATGACATTTAGGACATTCCATACTCAAGATTATAGCCTAAATTTAAACATTATGCTATACTTTAAGTGAATGGAACGGCGCTTATTTGAGCCGTATGGAAATTAAGAAAGTTTGAGGGCGCAATGACACTGCTTAAAATACTTACAGAACCTGCAATCCTGATTATTACAGTGTTCTTCCTGTTTTTCATAATGACTGTTGTGAGAAATTATGCAAAGGTGCAAAAGAATCTTAGTTCAGTATCCGGATTTTTGAAAACTCTCAACAAAAAAGAGCTTTCATACCGATTCCAGCAGCTTGATGAGTTTATGAGTGCAAACAGTTACACATCAACTGCGTGGGAGGATTTCAAAAAAGCGCTTATTTTTCCGGAAAAGTTGTACATTGCCTCCCAGAACGCAAAAACAGCAGGAGACTTTAAGCCGGAAATCTACCTGACTCTTGACGCTTCTTACTTTTTCAACGAAGAATCGCTCGTTTATTCAAAGATTAACAACAAGTTCATACAAACAATGCCGACTCTGCTTACAGGTCTGGGGCCGTTTTTCACGTTTTTAAAAATGGCGGTAGCGTTTACAGAGGTCAATTTCTCAATGGAATCAAATGTCGGAAATTCTCTTAACAGTCTGATTGCAAACATTCAGATTGCAGCGCTTTGTTCAGTGTTTGCCGTAGGGTTTTCGCTCCTGTTTATGTTCATTGAAAAAATTCTCTACAACAGGATGTGCAAGAAGTATTATCTGGAAATCCAAAAAGAGCTTATCAGGCTGTTTGATGTTGTGACAAGCGAAAAATTCCTTATCGACCTTGTAAAAGAATCAAAGATGCAGAACGTCACAAACGAAAAACTTTTAAAAGCCCTGCCTGATAACTTTGCAAAAGCAGTAGCAAAGAGTCTTGAAGAGACAACAACTCCATATTTGGAAAACATTCTCTACAGCCTTAACAAATTGAACGAATCAATGAGCAAAAACAAGGGCGGGGATGTTGTAGACAAATTATTTTAACTGATTCGGAGCGTAGATGAGAATAAGACCGCACAAAGAAGATAACAGCGAAAACAACATTTTCTGGGTAACAATGACCGACCTTATGACAGCATTGGTACTGGTATTCATTGTCCTTTTTTTCTACACCTACATGACAAGCTACTACGAAAAAATCCAGGGCGAGCTTGAGCAGAAAAAAGCGTCCGAAGCCTTAGAGACAACACTCAAGCAGCAGAACATAGAAGCAAGTGTTGACGATGTTACAGGAGTTGTAAAGATTTCTGATTTGGAATTGTTTGACATAAACAGTTACGAGCTTTCTGAGAAGGGCAAAAAGTATCTGGACAAGTTTGCACCGGCGTATTTGAACTCGCTTTTCACAAACGAGTACCTCAATGAGAACATCGAAAAAATAATT
>CANAXK010000068.1 GCA_947365485.1 uncultured bacterium | reverse complement strand
ATTTTTTTTGCTAGTTCCAAAGCATGAACTTAACATTTTTTTACAATATTTCTATAATATTTTCTTCGTAAAAAAAAGAATACTCCACACACAATTTAATTTATCAAAAACACAAAAATAATACAAGTAAAAAAAAGGACTAAAATTAGTCCTTTTTATCTAAGCTCTTTCTCTAAGCTCTTTCTCCAAGCTCCTTGTCCATCAGATAGAGCGAAGTCTTGTCATCACCAAAGAGCTCCAGACGTTTTATTATATCTTTGACGGTCTGTTCTTCTTCAACCTGTTCGTTAATGAACCAGTCTATAAAAGCAAGAGTTGTTCTGTCGCATTCTTCCTCTGCGGTCTTTGCAATCTTCATTACAGACTCTGTAATACATTTTTCGTGTTCATAAATATGGTTAAAGATGGAAATAATTCCGTTGAACTCAAATTCTGGTGTTCTGATTTGTTTAAGAGTTACAAAGCTGTTTCTCTCAATCAGGTAATCAAAGAGTTTGAGTCCATGCTCGACTTCTTCTTTTGCCTGCAATTTTGTCCATGAAGCAAAGCCAAAGAGTCCGAGTTCTCTAAGGTGGGCTGACATTGAAAGATAAAGGTAGCCTGAGTAAAACTCTTTATTAATCTGTTCGTTAATAATACTATTTATTGCGTCACTAATCATTTTTATCCTCCCCCCACAGACCGTGGATATTACAAAACTCGATAGCATCAATATCTTCCGGCATGCAGGTTATATCAAACTCTGGCACTTCTCCCGGGTTGAGGTATTTCAAATGAAGTGCGCTTTTGTCTTTTCTGTAGACTTCTATAAACTGAATATAGTGCTCAGGAAGCATCGGGTGTGTTTTTACCTGAACGTATTTTGCATTCTCTCTGTATTCTAGTTTTGGTGCGTGTTTTTCGCCGAGTTCGCTTGTGTCATGCTGAATGGTCTGCAATTTCATCGGCTGACCGCAGCAAACAAGTTCGCCAACACCAGGAAGTATAACCTGAACAAGGTTTCCGCATACTTCGCATTTGTATAGTTCTAATTTTTCTGTCATAAAACAATCCTTTCTTTGGAATAAATTTATTTTAAACCTTTATAAGAAAACCTCATTGCCGGTATGGGTAATTTATGGTATTATCTGGAGTATGAGTAATTTTTTTAGCAGCGGGGCAGGAATTAATAACAACGGGAATTTTTTTGACGGGAACCCGCCAAAAACTGGTGCTTCGCCCTTGTCTTCCCAGTACGATAATTTGAAAAACAATTACGAACAGATTTTTATTGAGGCAGCAGAAAGCATCAGGCGCGAGGTTAACAAGTTTAAGCCTGAGAGCCCTTGCGAGAATTGCCCTGTAAAGGATTGCAAGATAGAAATAAAGGATGTGTTTACGCCTTTTCCTGCAAACTGCGCTTACAGAGAGTGGCAGCTAAAGATTCTGACTTTCCTTGCAGGAGACTACAGGCAGACTCTCAAAATGATTCATAAAAATATATTAGAGAAAAAATGTGACTATTCCTGCGCCCGCTGCGCAGCCTGCTGCAAGCTTGCAACAAGCGAGTTATCTTATGCACAGCTCAAACAAAGGGCAATGAGAGGAGACAAGTTCTCGGCTGATTTTGTTTCGGTTTTTGTACCTTATGAAACAGAAGAGGAAGCAAAAAAAGCGAATCCGGAGTATTTTGAGCTCATAGACAATCTGCTTGAGGATGAAAAAGTTTACTATTATTACTGTCCTAAGCTTGACGGAAACACTTGCACGATTTATGAAAACCGTCCAGACATTTGCAAAGATTTTCCGCACAATCCGCTCAAGCTGCTGCCTTCAACCTGTTCTTTCAACGGCTGGAAGGATGAAGTTGCTCATCAGTCAATGCTTCTCAAGGCAAAGGTAGATATTATAGAATTTTATAAGGAAAAGCTGGGATGAAGATTTTAGCAGGGTTAAGGCTTGCAGAGCTTGAAAACTTGATGCAGGAGCTGGGCGCAACAAAGTTTCGCGCAAAACAGATACACAACTGGATTTACTCAAAGTCAGTATCGTCAATTGACGAGATGACAAACCTTTCCAAGGATTTTCGTGAGCAGCTCAAAGAAATCGCCTCTGTTACAGAGACGAAAATAAAGGTAAAACAGGTGAGTTCAGATGGCACAATCAAGTACCTTGTTGAATACCCTGACGGAGAGTGCGTTGAGACCGTACTCATGCGGTTCGACAACCGCGCAAACCTCACAGCTTGCGTAAGTTCACAGGTTGGATGTGCTGTTAACTGCTCGTTCTGCGCAACAGGAAAAGGCGGATTCAAAAGAAATCTGACTGCGCAGGAAATCATTGAGCAGGTTTTAACTATACAGAGAGACACCGGATTAAAGGTCACAAACATTGTGTTCATGGGTCAGGGCGAGCCGCTTCTGAATTTGGACAATGTGCTTAAGGCGCTCGAAATCTTTAACGAGGATTTTCAAATCGGGGCAAGAAGGATTACAATATCTACAAGCGGGATTATACCAGGGATTAAGAGGCTTGCTGATTTAGAATTGCAGTCAACGCTTGCGATATCGCTTCATGCACCTAACCATGACTTGCGCAGGGAGCTTATGCCGATTGAAAATAGGTACCAGATTGACGAGCTTAAGAAGGCGCTTCTTGAATACATTGAAAAAACAGGGCGAAGGATTACGATTGAATACATTTTGATACACGGGTTTAACGACACAGCTCCGGTTGCAAAAGAGCTTGCTTATCTTCTGAAAGACCTCAAGTGCAACATAAATCTTATTCCTTACAATTCTGTTATTGAAAACGATTACAAAAAGCCTTCCAGTAACGACATAATGAAATTCAAATACCTGCTTGAGCACTCCGGCAAAAAGGTCACTGTACGGCTCGAGCGCGGTGCTGATATTGATGCGGCATGCGGTCAGCTAAGAGGAAAACAAAGTGAATAACATCTTTCTCAAGAACATAAGCGCGCTTGCTCAAAAAGACAGCGAGCTTGCGCAGAAAATCTCGAGCCACGTGGTAAGCGAGGTGCCGCAGCTTGTTCAGGAGAACGGATTTTATAACTTGATATACAAAGGGTTGCATCTTCACCACAAAGAAAACCCGCTTGGAGAAGCGAGAGAGATTTTTTCGCAGGTCGAAAACACGCCGGTTGCAATTCATGTGATTTATGGAATCGGGCTTGGCTACTTGTTTCAGGTCGCATGCGCAAACTCACTCGGCACAGTGATTCTGTACGAAACAGATTTGAATATCCTAAAAATCGCCTTCACGCTTGTGGATTTTTCCAACGACATTTTGAAAAACAATGTGTTCATTGCTGACAACATTCAAAAAGCGAGTGACTACATTTACAAAAAATCAAACACAAAAAATTCGCCTTACATGCTTACAACAAGCGCATACCGCGAGCTTGGCGCAAAGGAGTTTGACGAGCTTGTGGAAAAACTCCAGCGCATGATTGGCGCGTTCGGGCTGGATTTGAGGTTCACAAAAGAAAAATTCTATCCGCTTTTGAAATTCACGCTTGCAAATATTCCGAATCTTGTCAAAGAGCCGCCACTTTGCTCTATCAAATATTTTTACAAGGGTAAGACCGCAGTTGTGGCGTCAGCCGGCCCGACTCTGGACAGAGACATTGAGGTAATCAAGAAATACAGGGACAAAATTGTTTTGTTCGTTGTGGGAACTGCTATGAAAACCATTGCAAAACACGGGATTACGCCCGATTTTCTCTGCATAATCGAGTCTTACGACTCCTCAAAGCAGATTGAAGGGCTAGATTTAAGTAAAGTAAACCTAATCACAGAGCCGTTTTCGCATCCGAATTACAGAAAATTCAATTTCAAAAAGATTTATTCCCACATTTCTTCAAACCTGCCTCTAAACGCTTTTTGGGCAGGGCTTATCAAAGAAAACACGGAAGATTACTTGTCAAAAGGCACTGTTTCATATACAGCGCTCAATGCAGCGCGGATTCTTGGCTGCTCAAAAATTATTTTTGCGGGTCAGGACTTAGCCTACCTTGAAGGTCAGTGTTACAGCAAGGATTCTGCATACAAGGATTTGGTCTGCGCATTTAACAAAGAAAAAAACAAGTGGGAGATTACGGCCAAAGACTTTGACAAATTTGCTTACGCGCTCAACAACTCATCAGATGAAGAGGTAAGGAAGAAAACAGCCTTGAGAAGGCTTGAAAACCTTAATAAGTCACTGTATTACGTAAAGAGCATCAAGGGTGAGATGATTCCGACTGAGTCCGTGTATGCGGCGTTTATTGCACCGCTAAACGAGTACACAAAGATGTTTCCGGATAGAGAATACATCAACGCTTCATTAGAAGGCGCGCAGATTGACGGGTTTCAAAACCTTCCGCTTGAAGAAGCGCTCAAAGATTCTGAAACAATTACAGGCAGGGATTTGCCGGACAACTACCAATTTGACGTCCCTTCAATAATTGAGGGGCTTAAGAATTACGACGTGGGTCTAAGCGGCCTATTGGACGGAATACGCAGTGGCAAGCAGTTCATTAGAAGTTTTAATAACGATTTGAAGCGTTACAGGAGTATCACGCAGGAGATTCTAAAGAGTCTTAAGAAGATTTCTTCGCACTATCTGGAATTGAGTACAGAAGGTGCAAAGCAGAACCTGATTTTTGATTTTATCACAACGGCAGAAAGGCTTGAATTAGACTACGAAATGAAGATGATGCGCGAGTTTACGCCTGAATCAGTGGGCAGAATTTCTGAAAAGCTTGCAAAGTATTACGATAATGCTGAGACAAAAATCAACACTGTTTCAGGATTAATCAGAAAAACAGTCGGGGAGCTTGAATGAAAGTTTTAATCCAGCGTGTAAAAAGGGCTTCAGTCAAAATTGAAGGCGAGCTTTACTCATCAATAGGCCAAGGCATTCTTGCCTTTGTCGGGATAGAAAAAGGGGACTCAATGGAGCAGGTTAAGAAGCTTGCGCAAAAGGTTGCAAGCCTAAGAATTTTTCCTGACGAGAACGACAAAATGAATCGTTCAATAAAAGATGTCAGTGGTGAAATGCTCATTGTTTCGCAATTCACGCTTTGCGGAGACTGCAAAAAGGGCACGCGTCCGAGTTTTGACAGGTCTGCTCCGCCAGAAATTGCAAACGAGCTTTACGAAGCTTTCATCAAAGAGGTCAACGATTTTGGTATCAAGACCGGCACAGGAAAATTTGCGGCAATGATGGATGTTGAGCTTATTAATGACGGGCCTGTGACATTTATGCTCGAGGCTTAGTATGAGCTTGAGTAATATGTTGTTGCCGGTTCCGGCATAGCACCATATAAAGTATCTGCGCTCATAACCATATCCGTATTGACATAAATTATATTTTCGCTTGAAACAGGCAGATTGACATCCGGCCTTATAACATATTTATTCTCACGGTCTTCGTTTATCAAATTATCTTTATCACAATTATTATGTTGATGATCAATATCGCATTTCAGATAAAGTTTATTTATCTTCACTTCATCCCATCCATAAATTTTTATATAATTTGAATACGCCATAGAATTTAACGGGCGAAAACCATTAATCAATGTAAAATTATTAAGCTGTGTGCCTCTAATATTTGCAACAGGCGGCACCAGCCAGTAGTTCCAAGAATAACCACTAGCCGGCTGCATCAAAATCATAAAACATACAGGACGGTCAGCACCAACATAATCACTATAACAACCTGCGCTTTCGTTTTCGTAACGCCTGATTGACATGTCAATATACACAGTCTTTTTCTCTCTAGTAACCGGCGTATTAGGAGATTCTTTACACACTCCGCCTTCTTCTACAGTACCTGAAGGGCAGCTGCAGACGCCGTTTACAAGTACTTTGCCTCCGCTACATACTGGCGGTTCTTCCTGTTGTTCTTTGCAGACTCCGGATTCAAGGATTTGACCGGGAGGGCAGACGATTTCGTCATCTTTTATCTCTTTGTATTTAATATTAAACAGGCTGCTGTCGAGATTAGCCAGAACATCGCCTGAGATTGTGTATTTTTTCTTAAGCCATTGTTTTCTGGTTTCAATATATTTCATCCCTACCGGGTCAGCAGGGATTAGGGTACCGTCTGCTGCAAGAAGGAATTTGAAGGTATCAGGATTTTTGCACCCTGTTTCTCCGTACATACAGTTTTCTGATTTTTTGGAAGGGTCAACATCTACATATATATCGGTTTGGTAGCTTGCTGACTGTTCAGAGGTATTAATTTCGCGTGTTGTTTCTGATATCCACCATTTCATGCCGTTTTTGGTTATAAAAGAGGGGGTTGTTGGATAATTTGTTGAATCGCATTTATTATCGGAGTCGGCGTCCATAGTGAAGGCGATGAGGTTACAAAGTTTTTTAGAGCCTGAGTATTTATCGTCGTTAAATTTTTTGGCAAGAGGTTTGGCGTTACTCAAGAGCGGAAGTTGGGTCACATCAATATCGACATTTCTGTCACTTAGCACGCTCGGGAAAAGCGAGCTATTGGAGGTAAGGGTTTTCAGGCTTGTATTCAGAGCGTCGTAGGATTTAAGGTACATGATTTTAGTTTTGTCGGGCATCAGGTTGTTTATTGCCGGCAACAAAACGGCTGCTACGACACCGGTGATACCCAGGACTATTAGTAATTCTGCTAAGGTAAAGCCTTTTTTCATATTATTCCTCTCTTTTATATAGCACATATATAGATACTGTAGCATTTTTATTATTCTTTAACTACAAAGCATTTTGTGTAGATAGCTTAGGTCTGTAATGTAACACTCCTTGACATAGAACGCTTTTACAACGACAATAAAAATAAGAAGCGGGGGATATGATGACAAAACAAACTTTTTTACACGACAAACACGTAGCACTTGGAGCCAGAATGGTTGATTTTGCAGGCTGGCACATGCCGGTGCAGTACTCTTCAATTATAGAGGAGCACAAGACCGTTCGAGAATCCATCGGGATTTTTGATGTGTCTCACATGGGCGAAATCATTGTCATTGGAGAAGACGCGCTCCCGTTTTTGAACAAACTCGTTCCGCAGGATATCACAAAACTTGTTGACCTGAAAGCTGTCTACTGCCAGCTAACAAACAAAACAGGCGGGATTATCGACGATTTGATTATCTATAAGCTGGAAGACAAAAAATACCTGATTATTGCAAACGCCTCCAGAATCGACGAAGACCTTAACTGGATGGTAAGAAACAAATGCGGTTTTGATGTTACGATTGTTAACGAGTCTCACAACTACTCGCTGCTTGCTGTTCAGGGGCCAAAAGCTTGTGATTTAATGAAGAGTCTTGGCTTAACTGACTTGCCGGAGTTTTTCCACATAAAGCGCGGTGAGCTGTTTAACATAAACGTATGGATTTCAAGAACCGGATACACAGGAGAAGACGGGGTTGAGATTCTTGTTAGAAACGAGTTTTCTGAATACCTCTGGGATAAGCTTCTGGAAGCAGGAAAAGAATTTGGAATTAAGCCTATCGGACTTGGAGCTAGAGATACGTTGAGGCTTGAAGCAGCGCTTCATCTTTACGGTAACGATTTGGATGAAGACACAACTCCGATTGAAGCAGGGCTTGCATGGTCTGTTGCCAAAAACAAAACAGAGGATTATAACGGCAAGGCTGAGATTTTGGAGCAGCTTGAAAACGGAGGGAGCAAGAAGCTTGTGGGGCTTAGAATGCTGGACAAGGGTATTGCGCGCCACGGGTATGATATTTACTTTAATAACGAGAAGGTTGGAGTTGTGACCAGCGGAGGGATTTCGCCTATAAGAGGGGACAATATTGCGCTTGCTTACGTAAAAAATCTTGACAATTTAGCTGTAGGCTCTACAATTCAAGTATTAATACGCGATAAATTTTACAATGCCGAAATTATAAAGAGACCGTTTGTCGCAAAAAGAAACAAGGAAAACAAATAATATATAGGAGACAAATTGAATGAACGAAAGTATGTTATGCACCAAAACACACGAATACGTACTTGAGCAAGGCGATAAGTACGAAGTTGGTATTACAGATTATGCAATAGAACAACTTGGCGATATCGTTTTCATCGAATTGCCGGAAGTTGGCGCGGAATTTTGCAAGAACGAAGTCTTTGCAACCATTGAATCCGTAAAAGCAGCTTCTGAAATCTACATGCCTATATCAGGAAAAATTGTTGAGATTAACGAAGAGATTGTTGACAGCCCGGAATTGCTGAACGACGAATCTTACGAAAACAAATGGTTTGTAAAAATTGAATCATCAGCAGATCAGGTTGAATTTGCAGACTTGTTGGACTACTCAGATTA
>CANAXK010000067.1 GCA_947365485.1 uncultured bacterium | reverse complement strand
GGAAAGAGCAGGCGCAGAAGCTGGCGATATTATCTTCTTTGTTGCAGATAAGCCGAAACTTGTTTACGACATTATGGGAAGATTGAGACTCCATTTTGGTAAGTCTTTGAATCTTATTGATGAAAACAAACATAACCTTCTCTGGGTTGTTGACTTCCCGATGTTTGAATACTCTGAAGAAGAAGGCAGATTCATGGCAATGCACCATCCGTTTACTTCTCCTAACCTTGAAGACCTTGCTAAACTTGACAGCGGTGATTTGGGGCAGGTTAAGTCTATTGCTTATGATATCGTTTACAACGGTACAGAACTTGGCGGCGGGTCTGTAAGAATCCACTCTTCAGAAGTTCAGAAGAAAATCTTCAAGGCTCTTGGCCTAACAGAAGAAGAAGCAACGGAGAAATTCGGGTTCATGGTTAATGCGCTTCAATACGGTACTCCGCCGCATGCAGGTCTTGCTATCGGATTGGATAGATTGGTTGCACTGCTTTGCAGAACTGATTCAATCCGTGACGTTATTGCGTTCCCGAAAAACGCAAGCGCAAAGGACTTGATGAGCGATGCTCCTGGCGAAGCTTCTTTGCAGCAGCTTAGAGAGTTGCATATCAAGAGCACGGTTAAAAAAGACTAATTGGTAAAAAAGAAGACTTGCTTGAAACATAGCAAGTCTTTTTTAGAAAAAAGGAAATAAAGGAAAAATGTGTATTTGTTATTATGAACTACCCCAATCAAATACAGAGCTTATTGCCTCGTCAATGAATGACTGTATTGACTGAATCTCTGTGTTGATTGCTTCAAGCTCGGTTGAAAGGTTGTCCATATCAATATCAAGATAGTTTTCTTTTTCTGTGATTCTTTCTTTTTCAGCGTTGTACCACGCTGTGATTTCTTCTCTCACACTTGAATCTGTGCGTGATTGTACCCAACCGTTTGTAACATAGTATGTCAAAGAGGTGCCAGGCTCGTAATTACCTTCATCCCCGACTGTTGCAAGGTTGAAAGTCCCGTTTACGATTGCGTCACTTACATAGTTTTCGTTGTGATCCATTTCTTGGTTGTATTCTGTTGTCCAACCGTTTGATGCAGCTGCTGAGAAAATTGGATAGTAAAAATCAACAATGCTCTGTAGAATTTTTGTTGTTTTGTCAGAACTATCAACAACTGTTTTTTCGCCTGTAGCTTCACCGGTTGTTGTTTGAACATTGGAAGCTGTGTATTCTGAATCAACTGTTCCGTTATCAATCAATGCCTGAAATTCTTCTGCGCTGTGACCAGGAATAAGTTTACCTAAGATTTCAGGAATCTTGTTAACGGAGAAAGTTCCGCCCCTTCCGTTTGCGTCCATAGCAGATGCGCCCAAAACACTTGTTATAGCGTCAGCATAAGCCTTGCTCAAAACAACCTGACCTCTGTAGTCTGTAAGAATCATGGAGTTTTCAGTCTTCAATGGCTGGGTTCCGCCGGTTATTGCAAGGTAGTTCTGACCATAGCCCATCAAATAATTGTAGTTCATCTTGTTATACTGACCGTTAGCATAAAAAGAAATCTGCTTTGATTGGAGCTTGCTATAATATTCTTTAGACAGCGCTGTCTGTTCTCTCGTTAACGCCATTTTTTCCATGGAGTCTACAGAGATGCCGTACTCGCAATCTGACTTGCGGGCTGTTAATGTTAATAGTACGACTTGTGAACAGGCTAACATGTTTTCTTTCCTTTATTTTTCCCTTTGTAATAATGTTATCGGCATTTTTCCGAAAAACTTTAGATATTTTTCTGAAATTTTTACAAAACTTTACATTAAGGCAATTATTTGTTACTTTTTGTTTTTATCATGTTAGAAGTACTAGTGTTAGGAGTTCGTATGCTCAGAGTTGATAATGTTTCAAATAATACAGCTATTCCTATTAAGAACGTGAATTTCCGCGCAGCAAAGGTGGTCACACCGGAAAACGAACTGGATGCGTTTATTAAGGCTCAGGAAAAAGAAAAGAAAAAGGCTAAAAAACAACAAAATTTGAATACAGGTATTCAGGTAGCGGTTCTTGGTGTTTTAGGCTTGAGCGTGGGCTTGATGGCAAAACAGATGGGCTTGTTTAAGAAGGTTAAACTTAATTTTAAAGACTTGTCAGCAGAAAAAGCCCTGAATGAAATGGCTTTGCCGGAAAGCCAGAAGAAAGCTGCCGAGCGTATTGCAAACAGGATAGAAAATTATCAGGAAATAATGAAAAAGGGCGGAAAAAAGGGTACTGCGATACTTTTCTACGGGCCTCCGGGAACGGGTAAGAATACTTTTTCTTATGCTATTGCAAAGAAATTTCCGAATGCAAAATTCCTTGAGATGGATATTTCCAAGATGAACTCCAAATGGCATGGTGAGTCTGAACAGAATATTCTTGGAACAATCGAGGCTGCAATCAAGTATGCTAAGAAAAACCCGAAAGAAAAGGTTTTCGTATTCATTGATGAAATCGACTCTGTAATGATGCAGGACAAGAGCAGCAGCGCGAAACTCTCGCAGGATATCTTGAACGCGTTCAAAAAAGGGTTCAATAATCTTACAAACGAAGAAAACATTATTGTAATGGGCGCGACAAACCTTAAACTTGATCCTGCAAAGGCAATGGCAGAAGGTAAGCTGCTTGACAGCGCAATGGTTGACAGGTTTGCGCAAAAAGTTCTTGTTGACCTTCCGACAAAAGACCAGATAAAAGAAGGCATAAAGAAATTCTACGAAAACTCTAAACGCGGAATGATTGATGAGAGCGTCAAGAACATCAACGACCCGAGATGGGATAAGATAGCAGAATTTCTTGCGCAGAAAGAACACCAAACATCGTTTAGAAAGCTTACTGATATTCTCGGTACAGCAGCAGAAGAAACAAAAATCGGGAAAAATATTGGTTTTGACGATATAATTAATGCAATAAAAACAAATCAGAACAGTTTGTATGCAACAGATGCGGAAATGCAAAAACTGTTGAACTCGCTAAAGTAAGGGATTGATATGGCACAGATTAACAATGTTAGATTCAAAGCAGACACAACCGCTTATCCAATAAGCTACAACAACAGATACACTCCTCCAATGCCAGAGAATACAATGGATGACATGTTTTTGATGCAGGACATGGCGAATAAAAAGGCATCCAAAAAGGAGAAGAATAAAGAGCGCTGGTACAAAACAAGTGTTGTTGCGCAGGTTGGTATGGCTGTAGCTTTTGGGATTATGGCACTGGGTACAGCTGTAGGTTTGTATAAGCAGCTTGGAAAAGGCGGATTATCTAAACTTAAGTTCGAAGACATTGCAAAGAAAGAAAACTTTCCAAAACTTGAGGACGACTGTGTTAATCCGAAAGTGCGCGAGTTTATCAAAACGCTGAAAGACAGAGGCGATTTTAATGAAAATATCTGTAAATACTCGGGCTCCAAGGCTCCTGAACAGTTCATGCTAATGTATGGTCCGTCAGGTACAGGCAAAACATTCAGCGCTAAGCTTATGGCAAAAGAAATCGGGGCAGAGTATGCGGAAGTTCAGTTTGCGGATGTATCCTCTCCTTATATCGGTCAGACCTCGGTTGAGATTAAAAACGTGTTCAAGAATTTGGCATCCAAGGCAGAGAAAAACCCTCAAAAGAAATATTTAGTTGCGTTCAACGAAATCGATGCGCTTCTCGTGCCGAGAGAAAAATGCGGGTCAAATAACCTTCACCTTGCTGAAAACAGAACAGCGTTTTTGAACGGTCTTGACGAGTTGTCAAAATTCAAAAATGTCAAGATTGTGGGTACAACAAACGTTGACCCTAAATCAGGAAACCTTGATGCTGCTTCTTTGAGCAGATTTGGTAATATGTTAAAGATTGATTTGCCGAACGCAAAAGAGCTTGTTGCGTCACTTAAATTCCACCTCAAAGGCAGTGAAGCGGTTCAGAACCACAAGTTCTTTGAGAATAACAAAAAAGAAATTGAAAAGTTTGCGCAGGAACTTGTTGAGAAAAGGTACTCACAGCGTGATATTGAAAAGATTGCAGAACTTGCACAGACCAAGTTTGGTATTGCAATCAAAGACAGCAAGGACATGGCTTCTGAAAAATTTGATATCAAGTACCTGAAAGAGGCGGTTGAGGCAAAAGGCAGTACAACCGGTACAATCAATGTAAACGACGCACCGGAGTGGATGAAGTACTTTAACCAGCAGCCTACAGAGGCAAAGGTTGAAGGAAAAAAAGGATTCTTTGACTGGATTAGGTCGATTTTTTCAAGAAATTAACAAAAAGCGGAAGATTGCAATCTTCCGCTTTTGGGTTTATATTTATTTTATGTTCTATTTTGATGATTTTGCAGGAAGAAGAGTTTTAAAGAGCGATTTTCTGGACGGGATTACCGCATTTTTTACCACACGCGGGTTTAGCTTTGCTCCCTCCCTTGAAGGGGAGGGCTGGGGTGGGGTGCAGCCAAAGCGCATAATCACACCAACACAGACCCACAGCGATCATGTGGAATTTGTGGACTCAAGAGCAGAATACCCTGACACAGACGGACTTATACTCACAAATCAGGATGATGCAATCTACCTTAAGTTTGCAGACTGCACGCCCTTGATTCTTTACGATACCAAACAAAAAATTGCAGCAGTCTCACACGCCGGCTGGCGCGGTACAGCTGCAAAAATCGGTGTAAAGACTGTTCAAAAAATGGGCTCAAGCCCGAAAGACATTGTTGCTGTAATCGGCCCTGCAATCTCAATCTGCTGCTACGAGGTCTCGGAGGAAGTACGTGATACTTTGCTTAGCACTGTGGATGACAGGTCAGGGCTTTTTGAAGACCGGCATGTTGACCTCAAAAAAATCAACGCTCGTCAGCTTCAGGAAGCGGGGGTTGAGAAGATTGATATTTGCCCTTATTGCACAAGCTGCGACAACGATTTATTCTATTCTTATCGAAAAGAAAACGGAACGAGCGAGCGCCATTTTGCGGTTGTGCGATTGTAGTTTATCTATATGATTTTATTTATACTTAAAAATGATAATATATTGTTATGAATAGTATTAGCGAATTTAAAAAATTAGTTGATGAAGATATTACTAACTATCTTAAAGAATTAGAAACAACCCAAAAGAGTAAAAAAGCTAAGCTTAAGTTTGCAAGTATATTGGGTTCTGCAATATTTTTAGTGAGTACCGCCAGCCTTGTTGTTAGTATTATTAATCCCGAACTTAGAGAAAATTTTACTCATGAATGGCAGGTTATATTGATAATTTTAATACTTTCAAGTTTTGTTCCTGCTATCGTTTTGAATGATTTGTATTCAAAAGAGTTTTTAAAAAAAATAAAACCGGCATGGAAAAAGCAATTGAGTGCACTATTACAAAATGTTGGGATGTATTGGGGGCAGAATCAAAAAATATTCACACGCGCAGAGATTGTAGAAAGTAAACTTTTTGGTATTTTCTCCCATATTCAAGTTCACGATTCGTTTTCTGGAAGCTATAAGGGAGTTGAATACAAGTTTGCAGAAGTAACGATAATGGGTGCAGCTAATGAAAAAATATATTCTCCAACCTCAGAGATTTTTAGAGGTGTGATAGTAGCTTTTCCTATAAATAAAAATGTTAAGGTTGATACAATAGTTGCAGGAAAAGGTGACAAAAATATCAAAAATCAGCATGCTGAAATTTTTGCCGAAGTCTTTTTATTTATTATTTTGAGTATTATTTATTATTTTTCTGGTTATCCAATTTACCTGTTGCTGATTAATCTTTATTTGTTGTACACAATTATAATAGGTGTTATAACAAATCTAAAATATTCTAAAAAACAGGATGACGTTGTTCATCTGGAAGACACCGAGTTTTCTAATGAATTTGATGTGTATTCTGATGACCAGGTAGAATCCAGATATTTGGTTACACCGGCTTTCATGGAAAGGTTGTTGAGACTTTCGATTAGTTTTGATACCTGTAAAATCAAATGTTCTTTTGTCAAAGACAGAATTGTGTTTGCAATTTCAACCTGGCAAGATTTGTTTGAAATCGGTGATTTTTCTACCCAATTAGATGGGAGGAAAAACATAGAAAGAATACAAAATGAAATCATTTCAATCCTTGATATGATTGAATATTTCAAGTTGAATGAGAAGACAAAGCTCTAAGCACTCTGCTTCATCGCAGCGGCTTTGCGCTTCTTGTCAAGCAAGTTTGTGACGTAAATGTTGAGGTTCGGAATCCCGAGCCCGAGCACAAGACCTGAGAACAGGTAGCCTGAAATCTGGGCTTTGTTGAGCGTGCTTAAGCGCTTGCGGGTTGTTTTTCTAACCGCGTCAGTAAACTTAGGATTTTCTTTAAGCTCTTTTAACATTTCGCTGAACTTGAGCGCTCTAAGCTTGCCGTTTTCCATCTTGGTTGTCTCAACTTTGTGCTGCGCAAGAGTTTCAATCAGGATTTCATCCCTTGTCTTTAATGTCGCACCAAACGCGCGTTTAAATGCGCCTTTCTTTTTGTCTGCATCTTTGTAGTTGATAACAGATTTGTCAATCTGGTCTGCAGCGAGCTTGTTAACAAAATCACCCAGAACGAGCCAGCTCAAGTAGCCAAGTGTATCTTTTGTGAGCACTTCACGAAGCTCATCTTTATCACGCGCAGAGAAGATTCTTGAAATAATTGTGATACCATAAACACCTTTTAACTGGTTGATGGTCGGCATTTTGCCTGTGAAAGACATTTTCTCCATAAACTTGCCAGGTGATTTCAGAAACTTAAGCGGAGAAAGTTCAAGCGTAGCAAGCACCATGCTAAAGAACGCAGCACTGCTCAATGTTTTCAGACCCATAAATCCTGCACTGTTGTCCTTAGAACGCCCTTCCACACCGACAAAACCGTCAGACCCCGTCTTGAGCTTGGTTAAGTACATGTTAATCGGCTGCACAGAAAGCCCGAGAGCTGATGCGACTGCAAATCCGACTCCGGCTCTGGTCTTCATGAATTTTGAAAGCCCTTTGATGAAGGTGTTTTCCTGAATGCCTTTTCCGCCTTTGATTTGTTCAACAAAAGCGTCCTTTACTTTTGGCTTGTCAAACGAATGGGAAACAATGTAGATATCGTTCAACAAAGATTTCAAGTTGGTGTTGCTTACTGTTTTTTTGTCTGCTGATTCAAGTATGTATCTGGATTCAGCACCTGTATTTTCGATAATCTTGTTGATTAAAACCTGTCTGTTATTAGGAGTTTTCTTCTTTGTCCAGGTATGGAAATCAACTTTTGATGTTAATGACTCGTCTATGATTTTTGATACATCTTTGATAGTCTTGTCTGAAAGCTTGACAAACCCTTCTTTGTCAGCACCCTTTGCTCCAGGATTATAAGCCTTTACATTAGAAAAAGTACTCTTGATGTAGTCCAGTCTTGACTTCTTATTCTTAATTTGCTCTGCTTTGTTTTCAGCCAAAATATTCAATGTTTCAGGCGCTGTAAAAAGGTGGTTTACATTCAAACCAAATTTGTCTTTCATAGAAAGCGCAAGTAATGCACCGGCACCAGCACCGAACAAACCAAGGCAAGAATCGTTAACAGTACCCATTATTTCACGCCTGAAAGTCTCTGCTCCGGCAGCCGGACCACGTTTTATCCCGTCACTTGCTGTTCTCGGTGCAACCATGAAACAAAAATCAACGCTGTTTGCGCCAACAGCCTGATTTGTTGCAAGGTAACGTAAGCCGACATCAGCTACACCTTTGAACTGCGGGTTTTGTATTCTGCTATTTTGTTGTTGGAGTGTTTGTACTTTCATAAGTCCTTCTACTAGTGTTTTTCTGCTCTAAAACCAGCTGTAAGCCTTGAGTATTCAAGATTAAGCGGTGTTACAGCTTCCGGTTTTTGAGTTTCTTGTTTTTCGGTCTGTGATTTTTCCTGAGCAAGCTTTAATGCTTGTTCGTGTTTTTTCTTGGTATTCTTCCGAGTAAATATCGGAATTATAATCCCTAACAATGCTAATGATACACCAAGGTTGGTCACCTGGCAAGCAGAACGTAAATTTTTAGCTCTTTTAAGTTCTTTTGCGATTGTTTCTGCCTGTTCTTTTGTTGGCGCAGCGCCCTTTAATTTCTGCTGAGTTGCACTAACAACTTCTTCTGATGACTTGATGTTAACGTCTTTTACCCAGTGCCAGAATTTTTTAAGCGGATTAGCGTTTTCGTCAAGCTTTTTGGTTTCGTTAAGCAGACAAACACCTGTCTTGTTCTGGATTGCTGTTGCAGCACCTTTTGCTGCGTAATCACCTAAGAAATATAATCCGGAGAATGTCGCAATATCACGAACTGTTGATTCTGCAAGCTCGTTCTTGTCAT
>CANAXK010000066.1 GCA_947365485.1 uncultured bacterium | reverse complement strand
TTTTCGTTAATCTCTTTTTTTGTCTTGGCTCTTGATTTTGCTTCGTATTCAGCCACAGTCATGTAGCCGGATTCTGGCATTTTGCTCTTTTCGTATTTTTCACTCTCGCCCACTTTGTCGATTTCATTTTTGTAAATCGTCTCTGCAACAGCCCTGTCCTGCCTTTTCATTACAGGATACTTCATCTGGTTGAAATGTACCTTCATTGCCATAATAGCGCCGGCCAAAGCTTCAAACATTAAACCAATCCTTCTTTCATAGCTGTAACAGTTGCCTGCGTGCGCGAAGTTACGCAAAGCTTCTGCAAAATGCTGTGTACATGCGCCTTTGCAGTTGCTCTTGTAATAACAAGCTTGTCTGCAATCTGCGGGTTAGAAAGCCCTTCCACCATCAATTCCAGAACGTCAAGCTCTCTGTCGGTAAGCCCGTACGAGTTTTTGCGGTCTTTTGATTTTGAATCAGGACTGCTTACAGGCTCCGGTGTTGGTCTTTGAAGATTGGAGAAAACCAGCCGTGCAATATTCGGGTCAATCCAGCCCACACCTTCGTAAACTGATTTTATTGCAGAAATTGTCTGCTCCGGTGTTGCACCCTTCATGATATAGCCGTCTGCTCCGGCTTTGAACGCTTCGAACACGTCGTTTTCGCTGTCCCGAGAGGTGAAAATAAGTATCTTAACATCCGGATTAAAGTCCTTAATCCTCCATGTTGCCTCGATTCCGTCCACGTTCGGAAGTCCGATATCCATGAGAATTACATCCGGCGAGAGCTCTCTTGCTTTTTTTATCCCGTCCAGGCCGTCGGCTGCTTCTGCTGCAAGGTTAATCTCTTCTGCTTTATCCAAAAGCATTGACAAACCCATTCTGTACAGTTCGTGGTCTTCTATAAGCAGCACATTTATCATACCAAAACACCCTCTTTTACAGTATCAGTAAGCAGGAACGAAAACTCGCTTCCCTTGTTAAGCACGCTCTCGAGCCAGATTTTTCCGCCATGTGATTCAATAATCTGGCGTGAAAGATAAAGCCCCAAGCCTGTTCCGGTCGAGCGTTTTTTGCTCGTTCCCTGTGAGAACCTCTGGAACATGTTTGGAATATCTTCCTGCGGAATCCCGCAGCCGTTGTCAGACACAGAGAAAATCAAATCCTTGCCCTCGTTTTTTATCGTAATCACGACCCGTCCGCCTTCCTGCGTGTAATTAATCGCATTTCCGCACAGGTTGCAGATTACACGCCGGATTTCGCTCCGGTCAGCATTAATGACAATTGTTTTGTCAGAGCAATCTATTGAAAAGTCAATGTTCTTGCCTTCTGCAAGCGGTTTGAGTTCGTTATAAACCTGCTCTGTGAGGTTGTAAATATTGAAATTCGTTTTTGCAAGCGTGAGTTTTTCCGCATCATACTTATAAACTTCCAAAAGCGCGTTAACAAGCCCGAGCAAGTCTTCGTTGCTCTTCTGCATGGTAGAGAGCAAAAGTTTCTGCTTTTCGTCAATCTCGCCCAGAGCTCCGTTGAGGAAGAAAGTCAGGGTCTGAATCGCAGCAAGGAGCGGGGTTCTCAAATCGTGAGTCAGAGTTGCGATAAAATCGTCTCTTAATTTGTCGGATTTTTTTTGTTCTGTAACATCGCGGATAACGCCCACAAAGCGTTTGAACTCATCGTCAGGGTTGATTCTTGCAAAGCTGATATCAACCGGGACAACGCTTGAGCTTAGCGGGTTTTTTACCTGAAAATCTCTCAGGAAGAGTTCGCTCTCCTCAAGTTTGTGCAGCTCTTTTGAGATAAAAGTCTTTTTGCTGAACAAAAAATCATCAATTGAAGACATCACAATCTTGCTGTTAACAAGACCGATAAGGTTTTCGCATGCCGGATTGACCTGTTCAATAATTCCGTCCTCGTTTACAATAACGATTCCGTCAGCGCAATAGTTAACAATCCCTTCGAGTTTTGCGTTGGACTGTTTTAAATCCGCGGTTCTCTCGTCCACAATCTGTTCCAGATTGTGTGAGTATTTTTCAAGTTCGCCTTTTGCTTCCTCGAGTTCGGCAATCTTTTTTCTTAGTTCGCTTAAGAGGTAGCTTCTTTCAATCCCGTTTCTGATATTGATAATCAAATCGTCGTTGTTCCACGGTTTTTCAATATATCTATACAGTCCGATTTCGTTAATCGCGCGAATCGCATTTTCTTTATCCGCGTAACCTGTAAGAAGGATTTTGCTCACTTCCGGATACATTTTTTTGACTTCTGAAAGAAATTCGAGTCCGTTCATCTTTGGCATCAAAAAGTCGGAGATGACCAAATCCGGGGTGTTATTCTTCAGAAATTCAACCGCTTCTTCAGGGTCATTAAAAAAGTGCGCATCAGAAAATCCCTCGACCTTAAGCAATGTCTTGAAAGCAGAGGTCACTATCTTCTCATCATCGACTACTACAATCTTCCCCGTGTTCATATTCTCATCTTAACCCAAATAATCTTATTAGACAAATTATTAACATTTATAAATAATATGGTATAATCTATTGTAAACAAGATGGAGAGACTTATGAAAAAAACGCTTAGAGGATTCACCTTAGTAGAACTTTTGATAACAATGGCAATTGTTGGTGCTGTAGCAGCGCTTACAATACCAGGGCTTGTAAGCGGGACAAACAAAGCCAGTACCGGCCCCGAGCTTGCCAGGGTGGTTGAAAGGCTTGAAGTCGGGCTTAGAAATGTTATTGACACGGCGAATAAGAATATTGTAGAAGAGGGCGGAGAGCCGCTTGAGACTCTGGCTGCAATACAGACAAAGGATTTGTTTCCAGGCTCAGGCGACGATACCTATATTATAGGCATTTCAGGGTTTGATGATAACCTTTTTGGTAATACAGGTAATCTGACAGGTACAGAGTATATTGACAAAGACGACCCTTCTTTTGGCGGTGACGCAGTACCGGCAGCAGGGTTTGGGAATTATATAAATGAACTAAAGGGCTATGATGGAGGAGAGAGTTATTCAAAAAATAAAATAATCGATAATGCAACTATACCTTTCAGAATAAAAAAGATGAACGCTATTGTTGTTCCATATATCGGGATTGCGGATAACTCTGATACAAAGAAATACGACAAACCTGACAGTATTATAGGTTATGTATATGTTGATATTAATGGAGAAAAAAAGCCAAACAAGGAAGGGCATGACATATTCCTTTTTGGTGTGAGAAATAATGGCAGTTTAGTGCCAGCAGGAACAGAAGAGTTTGAAAAAGAGTATGGTGACTCTTTAAGTTTCCCGCTTGCAAAGGACGCTTGCAGCGGTGATACAATCACAAACGGATTATCTTGCACAGCACGGATTGCTGCAAATGGATGGAAAGTAGATTACTAATTTAATAAAGGAGAAAAATAAAATGGCAGAAGCAAAAATTTTAGCAAGCATTCAAAGGTCTGATACAGAACAGTTACAGATTTCTATTTCCGAATACAGAGGCAAAAGCTATTTCAATTTAAGAATATTCTACACAACAGATGACGGCGCAACATGGCTTCCGACAAAAAAGGGTGTGACTTTTGCACCAGACCAGCTTGATATTCTTTCCGAAGCGATTGAAGAAGCAAAGAAAGAGTTTATGACTGAAGAGGAATAAATTGAACAACATCCAAGACGAATTTATATCAACAGTTTCACATGAGCTTAGAACCCCTCTTACCAGCATAAGAGGGTTTTCTCAAACTCTTTTAAATTCGTGGGACAAAATCAAGGACGAGGACAAAAAAAAGTTCATCGGGATTATAGAAGATCAGTCAAACCGCCTTATTAACCTTGTTGAAAATATCCTTTCCGTCTCAAAAATGAACACCACAAATCAGGTGCTTAAAAAGGTTGATATAAACTCATCTATCGAAAAACTTGTTCCGATGTTTTCCGGCCAGTACAAGACCCGAAATTTTATCACAAGGCTTCACAAAAACCTTCCGGAATCAAGATTGGATGAGGATAAATTCCAGCAGGTGATGACAAACCTTATTGATAACGCAGCAAAGTATTCCGAAGACGGGCAAAATGTTACGATAACAACCGGGATTTCGGAGAACATGATTTCCATAAAGGTTCAGGACGAGGGAGTGGGAATCAGAAAAGAAGACTTTACAAAAGTGTTCCAAAAATTTACCCGGCTTGAAAACCATCTCACCAGCAAGACTCAAGGCAACGGGCTCGGGCTTTATATCACAAAACAGATTGTTGAAAAAATGGGTGGACAAATAACATTCCAGAGTGAAGAAAAAAAAGGGACAATTTTTGAAGTCCGGTTTCCGTTTTACAATCAGGAGGAGGCTTTAAAATGCTCTCAACAGTCCTGATAATCGACAAGCGCAAAGAATTATCCACAAAGTACAAAAAAAGCATTGAGGACGAACAAACAAGCGCAATCATTGCGCGGAATCTCAAAGACGCAATCCATGAGATTCAGGCATCAGAGCCTGACATGATTATTGTTTCAGATTCAATAGAAGAAAACCTGACAGATTTCTGCGAAAAAATAAGGGCTTTAACCTATGATACCCGCCCGACAATAATCGCGCTATCCAAATCCGCAGACTCATCCGACAGAATCAGCGTTCTGGAATGTGGCGCAGACGATTTTTTGAGCGAACCTGTGAATATAGACGAGTTTAAAACGCGCGTAAAGGCGCACCTTAGACGCGACATCGAAAGCAGCCTCGACACAAAGACCCTGCTTCCGAATCAGAAGTACGTAAAAAAAGGGCTAAAACGCGTTTTGAACTCCGAGCATAAAAACGCGGTTTTGCTGCTCGGAATCGAGAACCTTGAAGATTACAAGAGCGTCTATTCCGAACTTGCAGGTGACAAACTTATCCAGACGCTTGTTGCAATAGCGAAATCAACGCTTGATTCCAATGATTTTTTGGGTCAGCTTGATGAGAAGAATTTTGTCATAATAACAAACTCGTATAGCGCAGAAAAAATGGCGGCATTTTTGACATTTGCGTTTGATACGGTGGCTCCAAAGTTTTATTCTCAGCAGGATGTAAAACGTGGCTACATGCTGATGAAGGGTGACCGCGAGGCCGGCATGCGGGCTAATTTTGTCTCGATTCTGATAGGCGGAATCCTTGATAACTATGAGTTAATAACCACGGTGGACGGGCTTTTGGAGCGCTTGTATTCGATAAAAAAAATCGCAAAGATTCCAAACGGGTCAAACTACGCAATTGACAGGGTTAAACTTGCGGGAGGAAACTCTGTAATCGAGCCTTCTGCAAGCCAGAGTATATTTATAAAAGAGTCTGACAGCGCTTTATCCTTGCTACTTCGCACAACTTTGGAGCTTCAGGGCTATGATGTCGTTGATTCAATTGATTTAGAATCTTCAATTCAGCCGGGAATTTTGATTTTGGACAGCGAAGACGACCTGTCAGGGCTGAATCTTTGCCGTGAATTAAAGAGTCGTTTGAATTTTGTAAACACAAAGATTATCATGACAACCACTGTACATGACAAGGCCGCAATTTTGGATGCCGGTGCGGATTTGTATCTCCCAAAGCCTTACGAGATTTCCGATTTAATCCGATGGGTTGAACATTTTATCGAATAGTGTCTGGAAAATTTTTGCTTCCAGCCAAAAAACTTGCAAAAAAACTTTTATGTGGTATTTTTAGAAATGTAAGCCCTGGTAGCTCAGCTGGATAGAGCAACCGCCTTCTAAGCGGTAGGTCATGCGTTCGAATCGCATCCAGGGTATTTTTATTTGCTAAGAAATTTTTTAAACAGAATTTTTAAATAATAAATAAACCCTTTTTTCTTGTATTTTCTGCAGTACTTCTTTCTCTTTAATATCTTGCTTTTTATCTTCAAACACTGTTATAACTTTATGAGTATTTTATTCTCATCAAATTTATTGTCTCGTATCCTTCTTTGAATAGTCTTTCTATCGATTTGTATACCAATCTTTCATCGCATCTTCTTTTAAAATGTGTTGTTTGATTTTTAGCCTCGCTGTTGCGATGTTTGCCATAATTATGCCTTATATCTTAGTATCGTCGTAATCTCACTTCCCTCAACTTCAATCCCCTCCCTATTCAGCCTGCCAAGCGGAATGTCCTTGTTCGTGCCATGGTAATCACTCCCACCGGTGACTAGAAGGTTATTTTTGGCTGCACAACTTAAAAGAAACTCAATTTCTGATTGACTGTAACGTGAATAATGACACTCTAAACCCTGAATCCCGTAACTAATCATCTCCTTAAGCCGCGGAAGAAAGTCGGATTCAGCAAGATGTACCTCTCCCTCACCTCCTAACGGATGCGCCCAGACAGCAACCCCGCCGGCTTTTTTGATAATCTTAATCGCCTCAATGCCGTCAAAACGCGTGTTGCCGGTCTTGCAACCGTCAAGGTATTTTTTCATGGCGCTTACGTTATCTGATGCAAGCGAACGGTTTACAAGGATGTTTGCAAGGTGGGTCTTTACCGCACTGCGCCTTGAATAGAGCCAGTCAAGCTCCTGCTGCGTAAGCTCAATATCCCAGACATCTTTTAGGTATTTTATGCGCGTTTCAAGCTTGGAGCGCCGAAGCTTTTTCCCATGTTCGATTAAAGAAAAAAGTGATTTTTCATAAGGGTCATAATTGTACCCGAGAATGTGACATTTTATTGAACCCGCAAGACAGGTTAGCTCAACCCCGCGTATGAAGGAGATTTTAGGCGGAATCAGCGCCGCCATTTCTTCGCAGCCCTCGATTGTATCATGATCAGTAAGTGCAAAAACATCAAGCCCGGCAGCCTTAATCTTGGCCGCAAGCTCGGCTATGGTGTCGCTGCCATCAGAATAGCAGCTGTGTATATGTAAATCTGCTTTCATAAATCGTTCCTAAAATAAGCTAAGCTGCTCGGAGTTGTCCTTTGGCTGGTATTCTTTCTCAAATCTGGAAAGCGTCAAAAGGTCATCTTCGATTTTAGCAAGAAAAGGCGAGATTTCAAGGTTTTTAGCCTGCCCCATCCAATTTCGCTTGAGCGCACGGGTTAAAAACAAACGGTGTTTTGCGCGGGTCATACCAACGTATAAAAGGCGTTTTTCTTCCTCAACCTCTTCAGGAGTCTTTGCGCGGTAAAGCGGTATAATATCGTTTTCAAGCCCAGTAATAAATACACACTTGTATTCCAAACCCTTAGAAGAGTGAAGTGTCATAAGCGCAACGCGGTCAGCACGACTGTCAAGAGTGTCTGACTCACGAAGCAGAGAAACCTCATGGATAAAATCCTCACGGACAGGAAACTCAAGGGCAATATTTTTGAGAAACTTCAAAACATAATCCTCAAGCCCCTCAATACCCTCGAGCTGCTCTGCAACAGGGACATCACTTTTGAGCTTCTTAAGCAGGTCACGCACAGGCTTTTTGTCACACAACAAATCGTCAGAGAGCTTCACATAAGGCATACCGGAGCGCTCTAAAGCCTCAATAATCGGCTTAAGCTGGGCAGAAGTCCGGTAGAGGATTGCAAAGTCAGAAAACGAAAGATTTTCGCGCTGACCTTCTGAACGGTCTGAATCAAGCGAGAAGAAACTGTACCCGCCGATAAGGTTTTCTATTGAACTAACTACAAACTCGGCCTCTGACTTGTCTGTGGGCGCTGTGTGGATGGTAATTTTTTCATGCGGCTTGTCAAAACGCGATACAATGTTGAACGACTCAATCATCTGGTTGGACGCGTTTACAATGCTCTCTGTGGAACGGTAATTATTCGCAAGATTGATTCTGACCGCGTTTTTGTAATCATCCGTAAAACTCTCAAAAAATCTTGAATCCCCGCCTCTAAACCCGTATATAGCCTGATTCGGATCACCAATCACGCAGACAGGACAGTTTTGAGACACTATAAGCCTGATAAGCCTATACTGGCTCTCGTCAATGTCCTGATACTCGTCTACAGAGACGTATTTGTAAGGCTTTATAGTCTCAGGATGCTCCTCAAAAAGTTTCACAGTAAGGCTTATCAAATCGTCAAATCCCAAAACGTCCTCTCCAAGCTCGCTTTCCTTGTACAAAGCACGCTCTTCCTCACTTATAACCTTGAAATTCTCGCTTAAGCCGGCTTTTACAAAGTTCTCTTTTAGTAGAGAAAAACAGAGGGAGTGAAAGGTGTGAATGTTTATCTTACGAGCGCAATCAGGAAGAAGTTTTTCAAGCCTCTCGCGCATCTCACCTGCCGCACGGTGGGTGAAAGTTATTGCAAGACAATCAGAAGCAGGAATGTTTTTCTCCTTAATCATGTAAGCTATTCGCCTTGTAAGCACGGTGGTTTTGCCCGAACCCGGTCCCGCAACAATCACAAGCTGGTCGTTCGAGTTCTCAACAGCAGCATGCTGAAATTCGTCAAGCCCGTAAG
>CANAXK010000065.1 GCA_947365485.1 uncultured bacterium | reverse complement strand
CCTAACTTCCAACTCGCAGCACATCTGGCAGGCGCCGAACGTGCCTCCGCTTGCTTTCAGGTTCTTGCGGAAACAGCAGTAATGAGGCGCGTTGAAGAGTTCTTTTAAGGTTTTGTCCTTAACGTTTCCGATTTTTTGTGAAAGGCAAGGGTAAACAAATCCCTCCGGATTTATCATCATGTTGTTATACGGATAAGTGCAGGGTTTGTAAATCTCGCTTAATCTGGTATTAGCGGGTGTGTTAAAAAATTTTTCAATGCTCTCGAGCGGGTTTTCAGAGTACTCAAATTTTGGCGAGAACCGGAGCTTTGTCCTGCCGTGCATGCTCTCGATTTGTTTGTAGACCTCTTTGAAATGTTCCATGTCAAAATACTTTTCTATGGGGTAATTTCCATTGAACTCCGGAATGAAGCTTTCCTGCAAGACGGAGTTTTGTTTCCAGTTGTTGTTTCTTAGAAAAGAAATAGACAAAAACTCAAACCCCATTTTTTCGCAGAGTTGATATAATTTTGGCAGGTCATCAAGATTGTTTTCAAGCACAATGGTTTTTATATCCACCATCTGGCGCGGTTTTTGAGCCTTGAGGTTCTCGAGGTTTGAAACAATTTTATCAAAAATTCCCTCTTTGCCGCGGTTTTTGTCGTGGTTTTCACCGTAGCCGTCAAGTGAGACAGAAAGCAGCAGGAGCTTGTGTTTGATAAAAGCTTTGATTATCTCGTCGTTAATCAGAATCCCATTTGATACAACATGGACTTTGTTCATAATCTTTTTTGAGGTATGCGCCAGAATATCGACAAAATCCCTTCTCACGAGCGGCTCGCCGCCCACGAGTGTCGCAATCGAGTAGAAAGGAAGCTGGTCAATAACTTTTTTCCACTCATCAGTTGTAAGTTCCTGTTTGTTTCTCTCCTTCCCCACGTAGCAATACGGGCATGCGAGGTTGCATCTGTAGGTCAGCTCCAAAAAGTATCTGAACGGAATTTTCGCCCTCCCGTACTTGTCGTTATACGAGAGTGATGTGTAAAAGTTTCTAGCCATGTCGAACAGGTTTGAGTAGTTCATTAAATCCCCCAAAATCGCTATGAACATATTACCACAAAGTTCAATGATTGTTCAGGCTCTTGCATTTAATATAATAAAGAATCCTCATCGCTCAAACTTTCCTCTCTTTATTCTTTATAAAGAGAGGTTTCTTTATTAGTCAAATTTTAGCAGTTCGGATATAGTAACATTTAATGCTTTTGCTATTTTGTTAAGTTTTGATAAAACAATATCATTCTGTGCTGTTTCAAGATTCCCTATTGTAGACCGTGCTATACCTGAATAGTAAGCCAAGTCGTCTTGCGTATAGCCTTTAAGTTTTCTTAATTCTTTTATTTTTTTTGCTAAATTTTCTAATAAGGTCTTGTCCATTTTTTAATTGTCCGCTATAATGACAAATATAACAATCCGTACCACGGACAAATTTAAGAAAGGAAATAGCAAAATGTTCAAAACAAAAAAATCAAAGAATTACAAAACCTTATCAAAGCTGCATAAAGACTTGTCATCTTTATACACAATGACTGAAATCGAGCAAGAGGCATTTGATTTATGTTATCAAAACGGTAAAGACTGCGGGCACATAACTTGTATTATCAGTTTAATATTAGACAAGTTCCAGCTTGTCTTAAAAGAGCTCGAAAGTATGTTAAGCAAACAGAGGTTGTAGTTGCAGGGTGGAGCTTGCTCCACCAAAAACCTTATGACACAATCTTCACCCCCGAACTTGTGCCCAACCTCACAGCACCCGCCTCAATCATCTTAAGCGCAGCTTCCCGGTCTCTTATTCCGCCGGACGCCTTTACCTGAAGCCCTGCTGCACTCACGGTGTCAAACATCAACTTCACATCCTCTGCTTTTGCACCCACCCCGTTTTTTACAAAACCGGTCGAGGTCTTCACAAAATCAGCCCCGCCCTGGATACAAAGCTCGCATGCCCTCTTAATCTCGTCCTGTGTCAGTAAATCCGTTTCAAGAATAACCTTCAAAGCCTTGCCCTGACATGCAGCTTTAATTTTCGAAATCTCGTCAACAATGTACTCAAACTCGCCGTCCTTGAGCTTTCCAATATTCAAAACCATGTCAATCTCGTCAGCGCCGTTCTTTACAGCGTCAATTGTCTCCAAAACCTTTCCCTCGCAAGTGTTTTGACCCAAAGGGAAGCCGATTACGGTTACAACTTTTATTGCGGTATCTTTTAGATACTGCGATGCGAGGGCTGTATATACCGGATTTACGCATACTCCGAGGAAATCGTATTTTTTTGCCTCTTCAAGAAGTTTTACTACTTCATTTTTGGTTGCATCCTGCTTCAAAAGCGTGTGTTCAATGTATTTATTAAGTTCCATTTATTATCTCCCCCAGAAAAAAATTGCTGTCACAATCCCCATTATCAAACAGTAGTACCCGAAAACCGCAAGTGAGAATCTTGATATGAATTTCAGAAAATATTTTATGCACAAATATCCGACAATCCCTGAAACAAGTGTACCTGCAATGATTGCAGTCCAGTTGTATCCCAAAATTTCATGCAAATCCAACTTTACGAGCGGGTAAACCATTGAAGCGCCGAGGATTATCGGAATGCTTAACAAAAACGAGTATCGAGCTGCTGTAGTTCTGTCAGAGCCGTTCAAAAGCCCTGTTGCAATGGTTAAGCCCGAGCGTGAAAACCCCGGAAGCGCTGCAAGACCCTGTGCAATTGCAATCATAATCGAAGTCTTCAAGGTAATCTCTTTTTTGTCAGGGTGTTTTTTTGCCCATGATTCGCTGAACAGAAGCAAGGCGCCTGTGAGAACAAGCAAAGTGCCGACAATTGCAGGCTTGAATACAAGAAACCCCGCAACTTCGTTCAGAGGATAAGCAATCAGAATAGTGATAACCGTGCCGAGCGCAATATAGACCCCGATTTTGAAATCATGCGCGCTGTAATCTTTGGTCTTAAGCCCGACATAGAGCGCTTTAAGGATTTTCCAAATTTCTTTTCTAAAGAAAATCAAGACAGCAATCAGCGTGCCCAGATGAAGCATTATATCAAGAAAAACTTCCTGATTCGATTCTTGAACAATCTCAATTCCTTTGAATACTTTGTAAAAATTAGACGTAAAAACAAGGTGCGCAGAGCTTGAAATCGGCAAAAATTCGCTCAAACCCTGAACAATCCCCATGAGTATTGATTGTATTAAATCCATTTTTTCCTCTCAATTGAATTGTCCCCTCACCCTAACCCTCTCCCGTAGGGCGAGGGGATAAAATTTAATCCTCTTCAAAATAACTTGCGCAGGAAGTCGCAGTCTCCCATACTGACACCTTGGAAATCTGCACAATTCTTTCCTTGAGCTTGTTATAAATAAACATCGAAATCATCTCGGAAGACGGACTTTCACTCTTAAATTCCGGAAGCTCGTTGATGTCCTTATGGTCAAGCAGGTCTAAAACAGCCTTCATTTCACGCTTCAGAACCTTGTAGTCAACAAGAATGTTGCTCTTATCTAAAGAATTTCCCTTGCAATAAGCCTCTACAAGCCAGTTGTGACCGTGCTGGTTCTCGCATTCTCCGTCATAATTAAGTAAGTGATGCGCTGCTGAAAAGTACATCTGCGCTTTTAGTTCAAACATTTTTTCTCCCCCTATATGCTCCAAATCTTTAGCAGCAAATCTCTGCAAGACGTGTCATAATCTTATCTGTGATGACTTTTATGTAATTCTTGTCAACCATACCATTTATAATGCAATCCGCAATCTGGTATGTAGGTCTGATGTATTGCTGGGCTGTTTCGTTTACGTTCTTGAACTGCAAATCAGCAGCCTCGCCGGTCTTGCCGCGTGAAACAGCACGCTTGTACCAACGCTCCTTGATTACGTCAATTGGCGTGAATACGTAAACCTTTACATCCATGATGTCCCGTACTTCCTGATTAAGAACATAAAGCCCTTCTGTTAAAATAACTTTTGCAGGTCTTTTTTCATCCCCGTCAGGGCTGGAAATGCAGGTCACAAAATCGTATCTTGGCGAGACAATTGTTTTACCCTGCTTTAAGCCGAGAAGGTGTTTTCTCATAAGCTCCAAATCAATGACATCCGGCGTGTCAAAGCTGAATCCGGTTTTGAACAAAGCATCGTAGCTTCCGGCTTCAAGAAGCTCTTTTGATGTGTCCTTGTAATAATCGTCCTGACGGATTACAGTGTAAATTCCTTCCTTGCGGTCTCTTACAACTGCTTCAATTGTGTTATCAACAAAAACAGTCTTGCCGGAAGCGCTCTCGCCAGTTATCCCTATGAGGAAGGTTTTCTTTTTCTCTTGAACAACTTTTCTTGCAATATCCAGGATAAAATCGTCTGCAACTTTTAGAAAAAGAGGCTGCTCCTGCTTTTTGTCTTCTTCAAGAATCTCTTTTAAGGTGTCGACAATATTCGTTATAAGCTCCATATCCAGTCTGCTTGAATAAAAGTTATAATTTGTGAGTTCAAAAGTTTCTACCATAATACCGTCCTTAATCCATCATAAACATTGTATAGTAAATAACAAAAAAAAGCTCGTATTAGAGCCAGTTTTGTAAAAAAAGTTTACAGGATTTTCCGGTAAGTTTAATCTCGCCTACTCAACTTCAAATAACTTGTCAAAACTCACATCCAGCGTCTTCATAATGGCAATGATAGTTGTAAGAGTCGGATTAGTCTCGCCGCGCTCAATTGTGCCAATGTGCTTTCCTGCACATATACCCATTTTTTCGGCTAGCCCCTCCTGAGAATATCCCGCACGATTCCGTTCTGCGCGAAGATTTTTGCCGAACTCAACTAAAATCTCATTCTTGTCCATACCAATATGATTGCATATTGACACACTTGCTTCCACCTGCTATAGTTATTTATATACCATCTATAGCTGGTATTTTGGTAATTATAGCTATAGTTATGCGCATTGCCGCTGTTAGTCTGCACTCTTTCTATTTTTGCTAACCAATACAGCGGTTTTTCTTCTAATAAGCCTTGACTAAAAATATTTTAATCCCGTTGTCGAGTCTTTCTATGCGCTTCACGTACCTGTAGTCTGCTGCACTTGTAAGAATCAGAACAACTGCCGGTGATTTGCCGGTCATTTTTGAGTAATAGAGAGCTTGTCCGATTGATTCCGCCCATTTTTTGGCAAAATCAAACTCAATTGCGTAATCTTTTGTGAGGCAGTCAACCCGTGTCATGTCCCACAATACAGCTTCCCTGCGTCCAAAATCTGGCGTACACCATTGGTTTACGTAGTAAGATTCCACCTGATTCGGACGCATTGTTTGAGGCTCGTACCATTTTTGCGGAACGTAGCTCAAAAAGAAGTAGTAAGCGCCTGTTGCCATCAGGATAAAAGTTACCAAAAAATGGACAGACTTGTTTGAATACTGTTTTTTGCGCGCCATTATTTTACAACTTCCAGAAATTCGTAATCATTCAGGTAAGGCATGTGCGCCTCTGTAATGAGCTCTCCCGGAAGCAGGATTGAAATCCCAGGAGGGCACTCTGCAACGACTTCTGCCGAGATTCTGCCAATCGCGTTAAGCTTGGAGATTGTTTCTTTTTCTGCGTAAAATGCTTCTCTTAAGCTCATCATAATCTTAGGCTCGAGCATTGGCATGTGCTTGCGGTTTTCAAGATAGTAAATATCCTGATAATTGGTTGAAGCAATGCTCTCAAGCGCGTCAGCAAGGTATTTGAAATCAGAGCGCTTGTTTCCAAGGTTGCAGAGAATCAGAACCCCGATGTCAGAAGCTGACTCAACTTCAATCCCGAAATCGATTTCAAGAATTGATTCAAGCCTTTTCCCGGAAAGCCCGTCGATTTTTATGAACACCTTTGTTACATCCGTTTTGTACCCGAAATCAGACTTAAGCTGATGCAGGTTAGGAATAGCATCCAGCCTTGTTCTTAAGTACTTGGCATTTGCAATAGCCCTGTCCAAAAGCTTCTGGCCTGATTTTGACTGCAAGTTTGCTCTTGCTGCGTCGAGGCTTGCAAGAAGCAAGAGCGATGGGCTTGTTGTGTGTAGGAGCTTCAAAGCTTTTTCAACAGCATTGCAATCTAGGCATGAATCCTTTGAGATGTGGAGCATGGAGCTCTGACTCATGCTTCCGCCGGTCTTGTGAAGTGAGTGTACTACAGCATCAGCCCCGAGTTTTAATGCTGTTTCCGGAAGGTGCTTATTAAAATTCCACAGGCAGCCATGTGCCTCGTCTACAATCAAAGGCACGCCGTACTTTTTGCAGACAATGCTTATTGATTTTATGTCAGATACAACCCCTTCGTAAGTCGGGTTTGTAATCCAGACCATTGATACATCTTCGTGGGTTTTCAAGAGTTCTTCAATCTGACCCGCATCAACATTTCCCCACACAGACCAGTCGTCAATCCTGTTAGGGCAAACCCAGAGCGGTTCTGCACCGGATATGATAAGTCCTGTAAGTATTGAGCGGTGGCAGTTTCTGTTAACAATAATTTTCTGCCCTTTTTTTGTAAGTGACATTGCAAGCGCAAGATTTCCGGCTGTTGAGCCGTTGAGTAAAAAGAAAGTTTTTTTTGCGCCAAAGGCTTCTGCTGCAAGCTCCTGCGCTTCCTTGATTGGTCCTGTTGCAGGATGAAGGGTGCCGAGATTATCAAACTCGTCGGTTGTGTCAATATTCAGCACTTTTTCGCCCGTAAGTTTTTTGAAATCTTTGAAAATCGCCTTACCTTTTGTGTGTCCCGGAATATGGAACTGGTAGGTCGGGTTTTCGTAAGCTGTTTTGAGCGCGTCCACGATTGGAGCTTTTATTTTGGTTGTTTCTTTTATATCTTGATTTGTTTTTGTCACTTTTTTCAACACTTCTATTTCTTATTACACTTGATAATATAATACTCAAAAAAAATAATTTTTGCTAATAAAAAAGGACACGATGAAAAATCGTATCCTTTCTTAAAATCTAATGTCCCAGACTACTTGTCATCCAAAGCTGCAACGCCCGGTAACACTTTGCCTTCAATAAATTCTAATGAAGCACCGCCGCCTGTAGAAACGTGGGTGAAGTCTTCTGCTTTGCAGAATTTCTTAGCAGCAGAAACAGAGTCGCCGCCGCCGATTACAGAAACAGCGCCGTTCTTTGTAGCTTCAACAATTGCTTCAAGAACAGCTTTTGTGCCTTCAGCGAATTTAGGGTTTTCAAATGCGCCAACAGGGCCGTTCATCAAGATTGTTTTTGAAGATTTTAGAACTTCTGCAAAAGCTTTTCTTGATTCAGGGCCAGCGTCAACACCTTCAAATCCGTCAGGAATTTCGTTAATCTTAACAAATTTGTTTGTGCCGTTGCCTGAAAAATCGTCAGTAACAAGTACGTCTGTTGCCATAACGAGCTTAACGCCTTTTTCCTGTGCTTTCTTTTCAATAGCCTTAGCAACTTCAAGCTGGTCGTCTTCACAGATTGAGTTACCGATTTTGCCGCCGTTAGCCTTAACAAATGTGTAAGCCATGCCGCCACCAATAATCATGTTGTCAACCTTGTCAAGAAGGTTTTCCAAAACTCCGATTTTAGAAGAAACTTTTGCACCGCCAACAACAGCTGTGAAAGGTCTTGTAGGATTATCAAGCGCCTGTGACAAGCATCTGATTTCTTTTTCCATCAACAAACCTGAAACAGCAGGCTTAAGAATTTTTGCCAATTTTGCTGTTGAAGTGTGGTTTCTGTGAGCTGCGCCGAATGCGTCATTTACGTAGAAATTACCTAATTTTGCTAATTCTTCTGCAAAAGTCATATCGTCGTCTTTTGCTTCTTCAGCCTTGTAGTAACGGATGTTTTCCAATAAAGCGATTTGACCGTCTGCAAGTTTTTCAACATAAGGTTTTGCTTCTTCTACAGAAGGTATGAAAACGATGTCTTCACCGAAAACCTTAGCCATGTATTTTGCAACAGGCTCAAGCGTAAATTCAGGGTTCTTTTCTCCCTTTGGTCTTCCTAAGTGAGCCATAAGAACAATTTTTGCTCCCTTTTCTTTCAGGTAGTTAACCGTAGGAACAATCGCCTGAATACGTGTATCGTCTGTAACATTTTTGTTTTCATCAAGAGGTACGTTAATGTCAACTCTTACAAGAGCTGTTTTACCTTTGATGTCGCCTAAATCTTTGATTGATTTTTTCATGGTCTCTTTCCTTTCTTATTTGCATGGATATTGTAGCAAAAACATGTTCTTTGTGCACGGGGAAAAGGAAGGAGAAGTTAAGCAGCTAGGAAGTTAAGCAGCTGGGCAAATTTATTCTTAATCTTTAAGCATGCCAATCACAAACTAAGGCTGCTTAGCTGCCTCCCTACCCTCTTTTAACCACGTTGGTTAAAAGCTCGCCGTAGCTG
>CANAXK010000064.1 GCA_947365485.1 uncultured bacterium | reverse complement strand
AGTTTTTGGAGTTATATAATACAGGATTATATTTACCAAAAGCTTACGAGTTTATCCACTCCGTTTTTGCTAAACCTTACAACGCAAGAGCCAAAGTCATTGAGAGATTTTTCTTAGAATTTCAAGAAGAGTTTGAAAAATTAATGCCATCATACATTGGAACATCAATTGAAAATCGCCCGGCTTGGATGAACAGAAACGAAAAACTCCACCTTCAAATTCATCAAAAACAAACGGGTGGAAAGATTCCAACGGTACAGGAAGTAATTAAATATATTGATTGTTGGCTTGAATTTCACAATAAAAAACCTTGTCCTAATAATCGTTCAAAAAGTATTCAAGAAATGTTAGATGATTTATTTTTTGATATGGTGCAAGTTGATGTTGATACCGAAAAGGAAATAAAAGAACTGACAGAAAAAAGTCGGTTTAATGTAAGACCAAGTTGTTATTTCAAATTATACTTTCTACCAATGCCACAAGAACAGATTATTGAAGAACCTAAAGATCCATTGGATAGGTATAGAATAGGCAAAAATTTTTAACTTATTCATTAATTACTTCTTGTGCCATTTTAACACCTGAATTATATGCTTTTTCAAGATCTTTTGGAAACTGTTCTTCTCTTTGTTTTAGTTTATGATTTTTGTCAAATATTTCACAAACATATCTATCATAATTCAAGAATTGATATGTGTCATATACACATATCCGTTGGGGTTTGCTAAATGCAATTTCTATAAACCATTCAAACCTATTAAATAAATCTTGATACATTTGATTTGCTAATTCTTCATTGATATTCATTGTATAAATAACTGCTGTTTTTAATTTTTTTGGAGCAATAGAGGGATATCCTTCTTTATATTCAAAAAACGGGAAGAAAAGTCTTTCAACTAAACTTCTCATAGCACCTGTTAAATCTCCAAAATAAATCGGACTTGCAAAAACTACTCCATCTGCTTGTGAAATTTTATCTAAAATAGGTGTTAAACCGTCTAAGTAACTGCATTTCCCAAAGTTTTTGCCATTTTTTAATTTACAAGCAAAACAACTTCTGCAACCTTTAAAGTCAATATCATAAAGGTTTATTATTTCAGCATATCCTTCGGCATCGATTACTCCTTTAGCAAAACTTTCGCACATTTTAGAAGTGTTCCAATTCTTTCGTGGTGAGCCATTTACAATATAAATTTGCTTTGTCATTAAATTCTCCTTCTTTCTTTATTTTTTAATTTTATTCAATATTATATTTATTACAAGTATTTACTTTTTTGTAATATACTATATAAAAAGATAGAATTAAGGAAAAACAATGAAAAATAAACTTGAAAAATATAATTGTCCGCTTGGTTTAACACTCGGAGTCATTGGCGGAAAATATAAAGTTATGATTATATGGTTTTTGTATCAGAATAAAATTTTAAGATACAACGAACTGCAAAAAACAATAAAAGGTGTCACCCCTAAGATGCTGATCTCTCAGTTAAGAGAGCTTGAAAATGACGGAATAATAGAAAGAAAAGTTTATCCTGTTGTGCCGCCAAAAGTTGAATACTCTTTAACTGCAAAAGGCGAAAGTTTGATTCCGATTTTACTTGAGATGAGAGCTTGGGGTGAAAAGTATGGAGAATAAATTTTTATATAAATATATTCTTACAAGTTTTATTGTTGTATTTGTATTTCCCTATTTATTAACAAAATTGCCTTTGAAAGAATGGGGATTAATTTTATCAATAATTTATTTCCTTATAATATTACCGATTTATTTTATAACAGCACCATTAACATACAAAAACAAATCAAAAATATTGTGGTTCTTGCCAATTGTTAATATCATATTATTTTGGTTAACTTCAATATTATTTTTTAATTCAGGGATAACTGTATATTTAGCAATTTATGTGCCATTATCATATATCGCAATTACAATTAAATATTTTTCACAATCCAATCAATAAGTTTTTTATATAGGTTTTCAAGTTCAGATTTTTCGTTTGATTTAATTTCTTTTCTGTTAATACAAATATTTAAAATTTCTCTGTCTGCACCTTGCAAACATTCAAGTAATTCATTTTTAGTTTTTATATAAACACTGGTTTCAACAAAATATTTAGCTTGCAAAATAAAGAATGTCATTTTATAAAGATTTTCCAAATCCTCTGCATAATTAACAGAATGTACAAAACTATGAACTGCTGCGTGGTATAAAGTTTCAGAGCTTGTCTTGATTGATTTTTTTATATCTTCAATACTTGGTGGTTGAATTATTTCTTCCAAGTTTCCGTACAACGGTTTTGTATCATAGAAAAATTGAAACAAATCAGACTTAGACCAGTTTTGCAGTTCTTTTCTGCCGGAAATAAATCCGCAGGCAAGTTCTTTATAAGGCATTTCGTCTATAATTTGGCGATACTGTTTTAAATTCTCAAAATTTAATTCCTCTATAATAACAACTAAATCAACATCACTTTCAGGTGTTGCCTCTCCTCTGTTATAGCTTCCTTGTAAGCCAACAAAAAGTAGTTTTTCAGAAAAAGTTTTTTGCAACTTTTCTATTGAAATATTTAACCATTCTTCAATATTGATTGTCATTATAAAGCTCCCATTTATTATTGCTTTAATTTTATAACAAAAATACAAAAGAAAAATGCAAACATTAAAGTTAAAAATTTTGTTTGTTTTGCCCAAAATAGTCAGACCATCTGACCCAAGTAATCAAACCATGTGACCTTTTACATTCCAATTGTGCAGCTGATAGTTCTTTTTCAATTTTTTTCCTTAAAGCCTTTTCCTGCCTGTACCAATCTTTGTCTTTCAAATTCAAATCTTTATCAAAATATTTTGTGACAAACCTAGTCGTATTACTATTCGATTCAGCGCTAATATATCCACCATTATCTAAAGCCTGTATTTTAAGAGCATAGGCGCTTAAGCCTAAATTTGCTTCTTAATTTAGTCCTATGGTGTTTTCATATTCCAGGGTATGTTCACCTTCAGGATAATTTTGACTAGTATTATAGTTAAAAATTAGCTTATCACCTTCTTGTCTGGCATCAACGAGGTCTACATGACACAGTGGCCCAGGTTTTAATGTAATTATATCCTTAATAACATTAAATTCTTTATCAGATAAAGGATTGTTAAATTTTACTATTTTATCATCTGTATTTTCAGGCAACGATTTTAAGAAATCAAAGAATTTTCTTTCAAATTCTATTTTATAAGGACCATCCTCTGAATTTTGTTTGAAAGCTTCAAATTTACTTAACAATTTTCCGTCTTTAATATGCGGTAATGCTTGAAAGATTGCTTTTTGAAAAAGTTTATCTTCATTGTTAAATTCTTTAGGTTGGATTGTTCTTACTTTTTTATCAGTCTCAAATGTATCAGCTTGAACTTGTTGATGTATTTCGACTTGTTCTGTATTTTTATTAGAATTAGTTCCAACACAAGCTGTTAGACCTGTTACAAATGCACTTGAAGGCAACACTCTGTCTTTTAGTGAAACAAAAATTATTATAGAAGATTGGATTACAATAGGTGGAAAGCCTGTTAAAGACCATCTCGAAGTTATTGGTCAAACAAATGCCTATGATTTTCTTTTTGATGTTGCTCAAAAAGAACAAAATATTACAGAACAGACCATCTTAAGATTACACCAAATATTGTATTGTAATGTTTTGATTACAGGCAGCGAATACGATTTACCTAAGTACGATAAAAATACATCCTTTCATTGACGGAAATGGCAGAACTGCAAGATTGTTAATGAATTTAGCCTTATTGCAGGCAGGATATAATATTATTACAATCCCGCCTGTTGTTAGAAATGATTATATTCAGTGTTTCTATAATTTTATTTCAGAAATGGTTTATGAAGCACAAAAAGAATACTTGAGAATCATAGAAAAATTAAACTAACTAATTCGATATCAACCTCCTTAATTTTTGCTATTCATTTTCATCCATTCAACAAAATCGTCTGCTGAAAAGTCTTTTCCGGTTAGTTTTTTTATCAAATCATACTCCTCGATTGAGGCTCCGCAGGCGAAGATATTTTCGTCCATGAATCTTGCAGAGTTTTTGTTCTCTGTTATATTTCCGAGCACTGATTTGAGGTAGTTATAAATCTGAATCTTCATCAGGTTTGCGCGGAAATAGTTCTGGTAATATGCCGGATGGGAAAGGTAGTGCGGAATTGTTGCCCACTCGTTATCGGATTCCTCATCGCGGTTGAGGTATTTTTTCTTCAAATCACGCCAGAGCTCTGAAGGGTTAGTATCAGGTTTTTTGTAGAACTCGCGTTCAAAGTCTATGATTAACAAACTTTTTGAGACAAACCCTGCTTCGTCTTCCACGAGTGATTTTTTGAACCGCGCAAGAAGTTCTTCTGATACGAGATTCTTAAGAGTGTCTTCGCGTTTGATTATATCGCCCATCATCATCGCGATTGCTTCTGTAACAGCAGGAGAAGACGCTGTCCTGTCGAGAAACGGAAGTTCTGTTGAGATACCCAAATCGTACACGCAGTGACCCATTTCGTGGTTCAGAGTATCAAGGCTTGTTACGTTGTTTGTGAGGTTTGCAAGGATTCTTGCGTCTTTTCCGGCTTCTATATCAAAACAAAACCCGTGGGTGTTTTTTCCTTTTCTCGGAAAAAGGTCGAGGGTGAGTTTTTTTTCAGAGATGAGGTTTTCTACATCGTAGCCCATGTTTTTGTACATGGTTTTGGAGATTTCTACAATGTCGTTTTGATTCAGGATTTCGTTTATTTCTTTTTCAGGATTTGAGTCAAGCAAAAGTCCGTAGTGGTAAGGTTTTAGACTGTCGACTTTGAAGAAAGTTTTGAGTTCTTTTTGTTTGTTTTCCTGGATTTGTTTTATTGAATTGTTTGAGTTTGAATAAACCTCGTCGATTAATTTTTCGAGAAAATCGGAATCGACCTCGTAATCCTCTTTGAGCTTGTATTCAAAAAAGGTCTGGTATCCTTTTTTGTTTGCAAACTCGTTCCTCATTTTAGCGAACTCTTTTAAATCTTCTGCAATAATGTCTCCGCCCTTGATTTTTGCATTATAGGCCATCTGCCTAGTACGCGGGTCGGATTCTGTTTGGAGAATTTTTATTATTTCGGTTTTTGTTATTTCCTTGCCGTCGAGTTTCGGGATGTAGGAATTGTATTTCTGCGCAATTTCGTTCTCTTTTTGACGAAGCTTTTGCATGTCTTCTCCTGTGTTGAGCTCCTCGTCAAAAGATTTTAGGATATCTTTTAGTTGTTTTTGGAGGTGATTGTTGAGTTTTGTTTTATCTATTTCGAGGAATCTTTTGTACGTGTCTTCATCCTTAAAAAGATTAGAATACTCTTCCTGCGTATCCTCGTATCTGCGCATATTTTCCTCGTTAGAGTTTGTGTAAAAATCCCAACATGCCCTGTTAGATTTTACTGAAATTTTTTCTAACTTTTCTGAAAAACTTTCCCTTAACTCAACAAACTTTTTTTCCATAAATTTATTCCTCTCTTTTCTATTTATTATTATATTATTTAAATATAAATATATATAATTAATCATCATAATAATAAGCTCGAACTATTTGTTCAAAAGTGGGTGAAACCCCCTTTAATAAAAACTTGTGGCATGTAGAAAAAGATGTAGAAAACGTGTTAATAAACCGAAAGTTTTGAACATTTTTCTACATGAAGATTGTCTAATAATTAATAATCTCCATTTCCCTGTTCATAACTGTTCAAAACTTCTGACTTTTCTACATTCTTTCTACATAGTTTTCTACATAAATTTGTGCTAGAATCAAAACGTAAAAATTTAGGGGTGTTGTATGAAAAAATTTCTCATGTATTTCGGATTCGCGCTGCTTGGTGCAATTGTTCTGGCCTATGCTGCGTTTCTTTTTGTCCTTCCAAATGTTGTTGATTTGAACAAATTCAAACCGGATGTTCAAAAACTCGCAAAAGACCAGGCAAATCTTAACGTAGATTTTGAGAGCGCAAAAATTATTACAACCTCGCTTCTTGGAGCAGGTGTTAAGGCTGATAACATCAGCGTAAAACTTCCTGATGATTCAGTACTTTTTTCTGCTGATAACTTCAAAACAAGAGTTTCACTCCCTAGCCTATTCCTGCTTACTGTGAAGGTTTCCTGCCTTGAAGTCAATAAACCTTTTGTTAATCTTGAGATTGTAAACAACGAAGACTTTAAGGTTGTTAAACTCGTCGAGGATATACTTAATTCCGGAAAAGAACAAAAACTTGAAGAGGCAAAACAGAGTGTTGAAGCTGAAACATCAGGATTCGCTTTCAATCCTGAATGGATAAGAATCAAAGTTCCGTGCGTAAAACTTAATAACTACAAGATTCTTGTTAATGACCTAAAATCAAAACACTACCTTGATTTGCACGGCGAAGAACTTACGCTCGGATATTTCAACGGAAAAGTTGCCAAAATCAAGACTTACGCTGAACTTTTTAGCGACGAGAACAAAAATATTACAGCAAATGTTGATATTAATACATTCCTTCCAAAACCGCAGCCTAAACTGGACGCGGAAGATGACCCTGCTGAAAGAATCGATATCCCGTTCGTAAACCCTGTTACGATGTACAGAAATTATGATTTGAAAGCAAACCTCGATACAAAATTGAGGGTGAGAAATCATAACGGAAACCTGACTTCTTACGGACACTTGAATGTTGAAGATATAAGCCTGAAAGTCGGCTCTCTGGAACTTCCTTCAAGCTACCTGAGGGCTAAAACTTTTGGCTCTAATGTTGATTTGGACACAAATATATACCCTGCAAAAGACCAGAATATCCAGCTGCTTGGAAAAATTAACTACAGCAAACACCCTAAGATGGATATGCAGATAAAGACCGGCGATATTCAGTTCAATGATTTGGTGATTTTGTCAAAAGCGTTTCTGGACTCTCTTTCTATAACAAACGAACTTGCCGGAATTAGGGCAGAAGGTTTTGTGCATGCTGATTGCTACATCAAGACCAACTTTAAAAAACTCAAATCAAACGGCTCAATCGTTGTTGAAAACGGCGGGGTGAGCGTTAGAAATCTCGGCAAGGTTTTGTCAAAAGCAAATATCAACGTGATTCTGGATAACAGCATTCTTGATATCAAAGATTCGAGCCTTTTTGTGAATAACTCCAAGGTTGCAATCGACGGAAGGATTAATGAAAAATCTGTGGCTGATATTAGCGTGAAAGCTGACAAGATTCCGCTTCCGGTTCTGTTTAACGCGTTTGCACCGAAAAATATCAGAGAAGCCTATAACTTCAAATCCGGTAATGCTTCGCTCGATTTCAGCCTCAAAGGAGAACTCAAAAAAGCTGTTGCTGGAACAAAATTTGGACTTGATAACTTTAATCTTTCAGACAGAGCTTCTAATTTTGTACTCTCAAACGAAAAACTTGACGGTGAATTTTTCTGCGACGCTAAGACTCTGCTCGGAAGGATTGAAAACAATAACTTCCTGATTTCGGCTCCGAAAACAAAATCAACGATTTCGGCTCCTAAATTCAATCTTGAAATAGGGGATAATAATATTAGTATAAAAGAAAACTCGCTAATCCTTAACGACAAGTCTGCAATCAAGTATTCAGGCTTTGTTAAGAACTATACCAAACTCGGGGCAATAAATTTTTCTGCACAGGGCTCTCTTAACACAGACGATTTAATCAAACTCATAGGTCGCGAGCTTAAGCCGTTTATCCACTCTCTGGGTGCAATTTCTGTAAAACTTACGCTGGACGGGAACGGCAAAAAACAAACCCTGTTTGTTCAAGCGCTTGCTGATAAAGACAACTTTATCACTCCGGTTGATTTTGAACTGATACAGGGCAAAAACACTTCGCTCCAGTCAGTGGTTGATTTTAAGGAAAACAGAATCAAGATTAAGAAAACAGGCTTGTTCACCCGCTCTGTAAGCGTTGACGAGGACGGAAACGAGGTTGTAAACCTTAACGAGATTCTCGGGGTGGACGGAACAATTGCGGGCGATAGAATCAACCTGATAAAGATTACAATGCCTAAGGATTTGTCAGGCAGGATTCATGTATTCCCACAATCAGGGTTTACGCTCAAAGGCCGCGCGTTTGTGCTGGGCGAGATTGCTTCTCCTAGGTTGCGTGGCGGGTTTAATTTGGGCAATGTTTCGATACCTGAACTTTTGCTTACTCTTAGAAGTGCAAACCTACAGTTCAAAGGCCATGATGCTGATTTTGATGTGCAGGACTTGATTCTTAACGGCTCCGATATCCAGACAAACGGGATAATAAGCCTTTTGCCGGCTCCGGTTTTGAATATTCTGAACCTCAATGTTTCATCAAGGTACCTGAACGTAGACAAACTTTTGAAGGTGTCAGAGCTTGCCATGAAATACGTGCCAACTAGCACAGCTCCTGCTTCTTCCGGCG
>CANAXK010000063.1 GCA_947365485.1 uncultured bacterium | reverse complement strand
AATGTTCAGGGCAATGGGAACACTGCAATGCGTCCCTGGTGCAAAGAGAAAAATGGGCGAGCATGTTACTATCGCATCAGGAGCCAACTTAATTGTTGTTCTAACCGCACCGATTCATATGTCACACACCGTAATAAATTGACAAAATACGGTTTAATACTACAATGTTATAAGGAGAGGATTTTATTATGAATAAAAAGACGGTAGCTTTTTTAATGCTGATGTCGCTGTGTTCAATAAACACAGGGCTTGCGGCTTCTAATTATTCTTACCAGCCTACTCAAACCCAGCCTGTTTATAACAGCCAGTACCAGCAGCAGCCACTCCGTTACAACGGATATAACAACCAGCCTTTGCAGGGTAATGTTGTTATGGTTCCGGCAGGGACTTCTATGCCAGTAATGCTTACAGCACCGCTTTCATCAGCAACAGCATGTGCAGGGCAGTCTGTAACAATGGCTCTTGGGTCAGATTTTTATTACAATAATAAACTCATTGCTCCTATGGGAAGCACTGTTTGTGGTACGGTAATTCAGGCTTCCAAGGCGAAGCGTGGCAGCATGAACGGCAAACTCTGTGTAAGATTTACCCAGATTTTAACGCCTTATGGAACCCAGATTCCGATATCTGCTGTAATCAAGACTGACGATTCATCAGGAGTTCTTGTTGGCGGAACAAAACTGGACGTTACCAAGGACTATGCTAAAGACCTTGCAGCAGGAAGCGCAGCAGGCGCTTTATCAGGGCTCGTATTCGGTGCTTTAGCGGGTGGTGATGTCGGAAAGGGTGCTGCACTCGGTACAGCAGTAGGAGCTGGCGGAGGATTGGTTAAATCAGTGTGGGACAAGGGTGATGATGTGGAGATTCCTGCAAACTCATCTGTTGAGCTGTTATTAACCCAACCGATTACTATTTCAGCTTCAAGTTATAGTTATGATAATTAGACAACCGGTTAATTTATTTTACCTGTGATTTAATTATTCTAATAGAGTAAAACATATAGAGCGTATTAGAGAGAATACAAAGTGTCATTAATTAGTAAAAAAAGTTTTATACTAGACGAGGATGAGGAGAAGGATACAGAGGAATATACCTTGCCTTCGATAGTAACGAGCAGTCCGGAAGTTATTCCGATAAAGAAATCGTTTGCGATATCTACAGCCTTGCACCCGGCAGTTGTACTGCTAATCTGGCTTATAACAGTTGCGCTAGCGCTTATGGGCATAAATTTGAGCCTGTTTAAAAAGCCTCCTGTGCAGCTTAAGAAAGATATTGAGTTTGTACTTGTAGATAAGGAAGCAACTCCTCGTGATCCGAACACCAAAAACCGTTCTGACATGAACTCCAGAAGCGGCGGTATTAACGATCCTAAGCGAAAAGTTTCAATGCCTTCACCTGCTCCGAAAAAGGCTTCAAAGCCTTCTGCAGCAGCAAAAAGTGCGAACCAGCTTATAAAAAAACAACAGCAACAGGTTAAAAAACAGGTTGCTCAACAGAAGCCACAGGTAAAACCGCAGCAGCAAAAGCCGGCGCCTAACAAAGCGCAAACGCAGGCTCCTGCAAACAAGCCTTCACCAGCTAAACCAGCACCGCCTACCGCAAGGCCGAGCACAAGACCTACATCTTCTCCGGCTCCTGTAGCAAAACCTTCAACGCCGTTTTCAGTTCCGGCACCTAAGGGTGCTCCTATAGGCAAAACTCTTGCAACAGGGCCTGTCGGCGGAACATCAGCACCAACTGGTGCAAAATCAGGAAGCTCTTCAGGAGGTTCCGGCGCGAAGAGCGGTGCTTACGCTCCAAGACCTTCACTTTCACCGTCATCAAGTGGAGGAAGCGGCGGGCAGTTATCAAGAGGCTCTTCAGGTTCCGGTAATTTAGGAAATCCTGGCGGAGGCGGAGGTGCACCTGGTATAGATGCACTAAGAGAACCAGATTTCGGGCCGTACATGAGAGAACTCCAGCGCAGAATCAAGCTGAACTGGGATCCTCCTAAGGGTAACGAAAGCAAGCGTGTAGTCCTGTTATTCAAGATTGCAAAAGACGGAAGACTACTTTCTTGCAGGGTACACAAGTCATCCGGATTACCGTCAGCGGATCAGGCAGCATTAAAAGCAGTTGAGCTAACAGCTCCGTTCAGACCGCTACCGGCTGATTTCAAAGGACAAAGTATCGATATTCAGTTTACGTTTGACTACAACGTATTTGGCGGGTCAAGGTACTAGGGGCGGGGTAAATCTTCGTCCAGGATAAAAAGTAAAAAAATACAGAGAAAATGAGGATAAAACTATGGACTTATTACTACATTCAATTCAATTAGATTGGCCGGTATTGCTGCCGATACTTGTATGCTCAATCTTAACAGTTATGGTAGCTATTGACAGGGCAGCATTCTACAATGCCAACAAAAGAAACGTAATTGAGTTTATTCCGAAATTACAGAAAGAATTGGCTAAAAACAACCTTATGGGCGCACAGAATCTTGCAGTACAATGCGGCGGTATTATCGGCGAAGTAACGGAAGAAGGTGTTAGAATCTTGTCAGAGCAAAAAAGCGGGTTTTCACGTTCTTTTGATATCGCATCAGCACTTGCTACCCGTAAGCTTGAGCACAGATTGACAATTTTGGGTACAATCGGCGGTGTTGCTCCTTTCTTAGGTTTGTTCGGTACAGTTGTAAGAATCCTTTACACTTTCCAGGACTTGGCTTCACAGGGTAACCAATCTGCTGCAGTTGCAATGGGTATTGGTTCAGCTTTGATTGCTACAGCTTTCGGTCTTGGGGTTGCGATTGTTGCGGTTGTTTGCTACAACACTTTCCAATCTACAGTAAGAAGATTTGAAGACGACTTCCAGCTAATCAAGTTATTGTTCTTAAGCTTTGTTGATTCAGAAGAAGAAACAAATATCAAATCACAGTCTAGCGTTGCGTTAGGATAAGGTATAAATCAATGGGTATAAAAACTGGTAAAAAAGCATTATTTACAGAAATCAATATAACACCGCTTACGGATATTTTCCTCGTGCTGTTGATTATAATGATGGTTGTCGCACCGACTTTCCAGTCTGTAGATAATTCCATAAGCGTTCCGGAGGTTAACAGCGGAACAGCCATCGAACAGGGTAAAGTGACTGTTTCTGTTACAAAAGAGGGTACAATCTACGTTGACAGCAAACGCTCTTCGATTTCAATGCTCATAGGCGACCTTGAGAGACTAAAGGGTGATAACAAAAATCCTGAGGTTGTTGTAAAAGCAGATGAAAAAGTTAAAAGCTCTGTCATAATGGAAATTATGGACGCTGCACAGGATGCTCATTACAAGAAACTTATTGTGGCGGGTGAGCCTTTGAACAAGAAGGATCAGAAAAAATTGGAAGAAGCGCAGCAGTCTGACACTTCTAATTATACATCCAATAACACAATAGAGGGTGCTCAAACAGCACTTCCGCAGGACAATCAATACGAGAATTGGAGTGAATAATGCGCGATAGTTTTAACGAAATTAACATAACACCGCTTACAGATATCTTTCTGGTACTGTTAATCATCATGATGGTTATTGCACCACTCCTTGACCAGCAGGGCTTGAATCTTGCAGTGCCGGAAATTGTCAAGCAGGAAGATATTGTCAAAGACTCTAAGATAATGAATTTTAGCGTTACAGACGATAACAAATTCATCTTTGACGGCCATGAAATTGCTGCAGCTGATTTGGAAAGCACTGTTTCACAGCACGTAAAAGACTATCCGGACGGGCTTTTGATTCAGGTGGATGATAATGCAGAACACGGCTCTGTTGTAAAACTCATGGACAGCGCTAGAAATGTCGGGGTGACAAGTATTTCGCTTTCAAGATAACTAGCGTATCAATTTAAGACATAAATCATCAAATATATTGGCAGGTCGCATTCCAAGCTTGGCCTGCCTTTTCGAATCTTCAACCGCCTCAACATGCTTGATTAACACTGTCTGCCTTGGATTTGATTTCAATAGCGCAAGTATGTAATTCTGAATCCCGTCCAGAATCTCGCCAACAGAAATATTCTTGGATAAATCCTGCAACTTCTGGGAAACATCAAACACGTCTTTACGTTCAAAATCAAGGTAGTTATCAAAAACTCCGCTAATGCAGGAATAGTCATAATTCACAGCCTCTTTTGACGGTACAAAAAAGCACTGCGAGCGCGAAATTATTGTCGGAAGCACGTCATCAATGTACCTTGTGAGAAAAACAAACGTTACTCCGGGCTGTGGCTCCTCAATTATCTTAAGAAGCGAGTTTGAGGTTTCTGCCTGAAAATTGAGCGGATTTAACCCGCAAATATTGCCTTGATCATCCCTGTCACAGAAAATAAACACCCTGTGAAATTCAGAGGCTGATACGAGCATCTCTTTTATCATAAGCGACTGCTTGATTGAAATAACCGTCTTAGACTCATCATCCTCGGGCTTGTTATCAAGCCTTGAAATCGTAAGTACAGCCGGATGAGCGCCCTCTCTTATCCATTTGCAGTTCAGACATTCACAATCATCAGATTTATCAGCCTTGCAGTTCAAAAGCCGCGCAATCTCTGTAGCAAGCGTAAACTGTGCGTTGCAATCGTTGCCGTAAAAAAGTATGCTTTGCGGAAGCGCTCTGCCTGACACAGTGAGAGCCTCTGTAAAATAATTTGTTAAAAACGGATACTTATCTGATAATAGCACACTCAACCTCCGATACCATATCCAGTGACTCCGCGGATTTTATTCTGTATTCAACCTCAAAAAGGTTCTGCTTCAACTTTACTAAATCCGCAAGCTTTGTGCTCTTGAGCTTCGCAAGAGTCTGCTTGACCACAAATTCATGCTGCCCGGTAAGCTTTGAAAGCTCGGCAGGAGTCATTGATGACGATTTTGTCTTCAAAACAATCCACTTTCTAATCATGGTCTGAATCGCAGCAAGAAGCTCCAGCGGATGCTTTTTATCCAAAAGCTTTTTAAACTCTAAAAGCGCTTTGTCTTTTTCGTTTTTCATTATAAGTTCTGTAAAATTAAACAAATCCTGATGTGAAATGCAAATATCCTCAACCATTTTGCGGGTGACAGTCTTCTCCGGATATGCGATGAGCTTAAGCTTCTCAAGCTCTGTATTAAAATCGCGTAAATTGTTCCCTATTTGCTCAATAAGAAGCTCTACAGCGTCGTCTTTCAAGGCAATATCCTTGCTTTTGGCGTGCTTCTTTATCCAGGCAGCTATCTCTGCTGTTTTGTATGTCTTGAAAGTAGGAAACTCTCTTGAATTAGTCTTGGAGAGGATTTTATAAAGCTTTCTTCTTGAATCCAGCTTCTTGTTCTCATCACGCGGTAGCCTTATCACAAACACAATGTTGAGCGATTCAGGGTTGTTTTTTATTGCATCCTCTATATCAGCAAGCTCTGAATCGTCAAAAAAGTTCTTGTTGGAGAGGAAATAATCCTCTGCGTTTATTACAATCAGCGTATCTCCAAACATCATCGGAGGGGTTCTTAAGGCGGTAATAAGTGTTGCATAATCAGGATTGTCAAGAGTCTGGAAACTCATAGATATAAAATCAGGGTTAAGCTTTGAGCGCATAGCCTCAAGCTCCAGCTCAATGTTATAATCCTCATCCCCGTAGAAAAAATATACTGCCATAGCTAAAATTATACTACAAATCAGAAAGTTTTTCAGCTAAATACCTTGCAAGCCCCTCTCCCATTGAAAAACAGGATGGAATAATTCTTAAAGCAGCCTGCGCTTCAAATTCGGCAGAAATCGACCTTCCTATTACAAACAAATTATCACGCACCATAAGCGACTCAACAGGTAGCTGATACTGCTGGAAAACCTTCTCCAACACTGAATTGTCTTTTTTATCCGAATGAATATCAATAGGATAATTTGAGACAACGACAGGGTTTTCAAATGTTTTTCCGCTTCTTAAGTCTTCTGCTGTGTATACATACTTTCCCTTAATTCTGGTCGAAACACGTACACCAAGAGAGTTTGCAATAGATGAAATATGCGCATCCTTGAACCCCGGAAGATATTTCTTGCAAAAAACAGAAAGCCTTAATATGGCTGCACGCCCGTCAATATAAGCTTTTGAGCGGTTTTTAGCATTATCAAGCAAGCGAGGGGCATTAAACGCAATAGAATCGGATGTTCCGGCAACTGAAAATATCTGGAAATAGTTTGTGTCCTCGCCTTTAAGTACTCCATCTTCTATAGCCTGCTCAAACAGTGGTCTAAGCGCCCACTTAGCACCGCTATCCCACGTACAAGCAGTAGAGAGGTATGTTTTACCGTCTATTTTGCAAGACGTGGTGACATTTCTGTCCTTGTCAAATTCCATTAGCCAATCAGAAAAAGTTTTTACATCGACTCCGCTCATTATAAATCTCAAACTCGAAGGCTGAAATTTTTCATTTTCTAATTTTTCACAATTTAATTTTTGACAAATTTTTGCATCGCCGGTTCCGTCTATAAGATATTTCGTTTCGATAAGTGGTAATAACTCTTGGTAAGAAAAGATAAGATTATTATTACGTATCGCTACGTTATATCCTGATAATATTTCTTCTACTTTGTCTATAGATGATTCAAAGAAAACTTCAACATTGGCTTCTTGAATCATCTCATCCAGCACAACTTTGGCAAGCTCAGGATTAAACCAGCCTTTATTGCCGTCACAATAAGTTATTGCACCTCCGACTTTTTCCAATTTTGAATATAAAGTGTCAAAAAACTCTGTGTTAATTGCATTATCGGCAGTTTTCATTGCCGGAATCACAAGAGAAGAAGTAATTGAGCCGCCTAAAAACGAGTTTTGCTCAACAAGCAAGACCTTTAGCCCTAATTTTCCTGCAATATAAGCGCAGGCGCAGCCCGCAGTCCCGCCGCCTGCAATAACAACATCATATTTCTTCATTTTCACTCCTGAGGGTTCTAAGCTTCATATACTTTGATGAGCTCATTAAAGTACTGTGCCGAAATTCATATTCTCTTAGCTCTATGATTTCTTTGTTTGAGAAACAAAGATTCGGGTCATAATATGGTATTCCCGCCTTGGTATTACACAGCCCAATTTCATAATTATTGAGTGGGTATTTTATTTTGGCTTTGTCCTTTGATGCAATTGTTCCAATAAAACGCTTTGTTTTAGGATTATAAATCTTTCCCACATAGAATTTATTCTCCAAAAGCGTATTTCTCACCTGCGCAGAAGTCGAGTAAGTAAGAAGCACTCCTTGTGGTGCCATCCTGTTATAAAGCTCTGCAATAAATTCCATAGTCCACAATTGCGGCGCCTTGGTATACGTGAAGGCATCAAGGAATACATAGTCATATTGGTCTGAAATCTCCAAAATGGTCTTTCGAGCATCTTTTATGTGGAAATTAAGCTCAAAAAGGCTCTGAGCAGCCTTAAAATCAACCTTTTTATATCGTCTCGATAAATGGTTATAATATATATTATGTAAGAAGGCGCTTAAATTTATCTTTGATAATGTTTTATACCCCCACTTTTGATTAAAACGCGCATATTTAATCAGAGATTTATCAAAAAAACGTCGATTTGCCTTTTCCTTGACAATTTTTTTGATGTTCTTGTCTGGATAATCTTTACCATAAATTTCAGCAAGCTTGTTTAGAATCATGTAATTAACCATTCCATTAACTCTATATTCTTTATCAAGGTGCATTATTTTGAATCTCAAATCAAGAAGTTCTTTAATCTCTTTTCTGTTCTTGGGCGCAAAACGCGATATAAAATTTGCAAAATGCTCTCGAATTGTATAATAAATTTCAAGACAGTCAAAAACCTCCGGAACAAATTGTGAGTAAATCTCATAAGGAGTTTTTACTGTTCTAAAAAGCGGAGAGAGTTGCACAAGTTCTTCGTTTATATCAAGACAGTCAATTTTTACATGCGGAAGCTGTTCAGAATTATTGTTATGTATCGAAGCGTTACGTAGTGATAACCCTCTAGTTTTTCTAATTACATTATTGACACATAACGAAACGATACTTATAATACATTTAATAAAACAAAAAATTTTTTGAAACAAATTTTTTTTCAAAAGTTGTTTTTGTTTTTTATTTATAACAAAACTCATGAGAGCTTTTGTGTTGTACCCGATTCCGTAACACACATCAAGAACTTTAATATTTTTATTATCCTCGATATCATTTTTAAGCCCTGATGGTATAATAAACTTTTCCCAAGCTTCGGTCAATGCGCCGTACTTGGAGTGGTAAACATCCTTGTCAACAAAGGAATACAGCCCTATAGAGCCATCCTCGGTAAAATATGGTTCATAATCCCTCATAAGTCTTATTATATCAAGCTTCCAGAGCAAATGCAAGAAATTACGTCACCAAAAATGAACTATACTGCTGCTGCATGTTGGCAATAATCATGTCCATGGACTTGAACTTGGCTTCGAGTCTAG
>CANAXK010000062.1 GCA_947365485.1 uncultured bacterium | reverse complement strand
GATTCTGAACGGGTTAACAGAGTTTACCAAAGTTATCGGGTGTGTTGCAGAAATCTCGCGTACGCAATCGAGCGCCTGGTCGAAATTTCCCTGAATCGCGATAATTTCTGCACCGTACATCATTGCCTGTGAGAGTTTTCCTAACGCAATGTAGCCGTCCGGAATAAGCACAAAGGTTTTGATACCTGCTTTTGCGCCATACGCAGCAGCAGAAGCGGATGTGTTTCCGGTTGAAGCGCAAATAATCGCGTTTGCGCCGGCTTCTTTAGCTTTGGTAACAGCCATTGTCATGCCGCGGTCTTTAAAACTTCCTGTAGGGTTACAGCCTTCGAATTTCAAGTAAATATTGGCTTCCAGCCCGATTTTTTTCGCAAGGTTATCAGCCTTAATCAAAGGCGTGTTACCTTCGTTGAGTGTCACAACCGGTGTAGAATCTGTAACCGGTAAGTATTTTCTGTATTTGTTAATAAGACCTTGATAGTACATAGTTTAAACCTTTCTTATTTTTCCTCTTTAGCCTTCTGGATTTTTAACACCTTGTTTTCCATATCCACGTCGATTTTGTCCTTCACGGGATTGATTCCCATAACCTCCAAAAACGCCTTGGGAATGATAACTCCCCAGCTGTTTCCAATTTGTGTAAGTTTCTTCATCTGACCTCCACTTATTATAATAATATTATAACAGCAGAAATTGACAGGTTGTTTTAACTATGTTATAACATAATTAAAACAAGGTAGAGGGTGATATTTTGGGCATATCTCTTGCGATGATTCTGGTGCTAGACTATGTTGGCGAGATGCGCAAGGAATTTGACAAAAAGGTGGCAAATTATTACAGAAAAGTAGTGGACGAAGATGGGGAAGATTTAGAGGAGTAGAGCAGGGAAAAAAGTCACAAAGACTCCTGCTATCGCTGCAATAATAATATAAAACAGCGGGTCTTTTTTAGACTTCCAGCTTATCAAAAGCAGAATCCCCAGTAGAACCATCGCCTTGACATCCCTGATTTCCGGCTTCAAGAGCCCGATTGCAACAGAGGTCAAAAGTGCGCCGCTTATTGGTTTCAGAGTCTCAATTGCTGATTTTACATAAAAATTGTCACTGAATTTTCTCAAGAGTTTGGACACAATTATCACAAGAAAAAACGACGGAAGCATTTCTGCTGATGTTGCAAGCGCTGCACCTATAATCCCCGCGCTTTTCAGCCCCGCGTAAGTTGCAACATTTATGCCCACGGGCCCCGGGGTAATTGAAGCCACTGCAACCATCTGGGTCAACTCGTCCAGAGAATACCACCTGTAAACCTCTGAAATATGGTACAGAAATGGGATTGTAGCATAGCCACCTCCGAATGAAAACAGCCCAATTTTAAAAAATTCCAGAAACAAATGGAGGTAAATCATTGTTTTGCCTCCCACAATCTTTTATAAACTACGCCAAGAATGGAAAACATAAGTATTGTCTGGATTGGCGAGAGTTTGAACACAAGAAGTGTCAAAAGCGTAAGCACAAAAATCGCATAGAAATAAGCACTTCTGGTTGATTTTTGCCACATTTCTCTTACAGTAAGTATAATTAACGCAATAACAGCAACTCCCACACCCCAGAGCGCGCCTTGTACGTAGCTGTTATTAACCAGAGCTCCGATAATTGAGGCCAGAAGCACAATGCACCAGAACGGAACAAAGGTCACGCCAATCATTGCAGCAAGTGCTCCCCACTTGCCTTTGAGCTTGTAGCCAATAAACATTGACATGTTTGCAGCAATAATCCCCGGAAGTGACTGCGAGAGTGCAAAATAGTCGATTATATCGTCGTGTGAGACAAGGTTCCTCTTATCCACAAACTCGTTTGTCATAATCGGAAGGATTACGTACCCGCCTCCGAGCAGGATTGCGCCTATTTTAACAAAGATTAAGAACAGCTTAAAGAGTGGCATTTTTTCAGTTTACGTCCTATCTTATTGATTAATTTTTCGTCCTCATCAGGTGTAAATCCAGTTGTAGTCAGGTAATTCCCCACAATCGTAGAATCTGCGCAGTATCTGAAAGCTTTTTCAATAGTCTCTTCTGAAAGTCTTGCTTTTTTGCCGCCTGCAATTCTTATTGAAGCGTTCGGGCAGGCGATTTTGAATATTGCAAGGGTTCTCAAAATATTCTCTTCGTCGATTTTGTCAATATAGCTCTCAAACGGAGTGTTCGGAATCGGAGTAAGAATGTTTACAGGAATGCTATCCGGATTGATTTCTGCAAGCTCCATTGCCATTTCAACTCTCTGCTCCGCAGTTTCACCCATCCCGATAATCACGCCGCAGCAAAGCTCGATTCCGTATTTTTGTACAAGCTTTGTTGTGTTGATTCTGTCTTCATAAGTGTGTGTGGTGCAGATTTGCGGGTGGTAAGATTTGCAGGTGTTAATGTTGTGGTGGAATCTTACAAGCCCTGCCTCTGCAAGTCTTTTTGCCTGCTCGTCGTTAAGGATTCCAATACTTGCGCAGCTTTTAATACCTTCTTTGTTCAAAGCCTTAATCATATCGAGCATTGTGTCAAAGTCGCTTTCATCAGGGGTTTTTCCTGATGTAACAATTGCAACCCTGTCAGCGCCGTTTTTAACGCTGTCTTTTGCAGCATTCACAACTGTTTCAACATCCATAAGCGGGTATGATTCGATTTCTGTGTTGTAGTGCGAGCTCTGTGCGCAGTAGCGGCAGTTCTGAGAGCATTTGCCGTTGCGCGCATTTATTATTGAGCAAAATTCAACCTCGTCTTTGAGGTATTTTTTTGACTCGTTTAAAAGTTCGTTTAAGTCTGAATTATATAGGTCCAGTAATTCTTGTTTTGTTAGCATTTTTCCTCCTCTTGCGGGTTAATAACCCACACTCAGACCGGCGCAAAGGTTTATTGACTGACCTGTCACCCCTTTTGCCTCCGGTGAGATTAAGTATTTAACCATTGCAGCTACCTCTTCAGGCGCTACAAACCTTTTTTGCGGAATACATTCCACTATTTCCGATTTCGAAAACTCACTTTCTTCAGCAGAAGCGTTCCCTAAATCAGTGTCAACCCAGCCCGGATTTACAGTATTAACAGTGATTCCAAACTCTGCAAGCTCCAATCCCAAGGCTTTTGAAGCTCCAATTAAACCTGATTTTGTTGCAGAATAAAGACTTGCACACGCCTCGCCCATTACCCCGCTGATTGAGCCAATATTGATTATCCGTCCGAAATTTTGGGACTTCATGTAAGGCACAGCCTTTGATGCCAGGTATAACGGCGCCTCCAGATTCACACGCGTAATATGCTCAATCTGGTTATAATTCACCCCCTCAATCGGTGAATAAATATACTCACCAGCGTTGTTTATCAGAACATCTATTTTATTTGATTCAATGTAAGAGCCAAGTTTTTCAAGCCCTTCAAAAGTCGAAAGATCAGAAATACAATAGTTTTGGTAGCATTTTAGGAGTTCCTCAGTTCTTCCAGCAGCAAAAATATTGCCGTCCAAATTTGACGCGATAGCTTTCCCTATTCCTCTTGTTGCTCCTGTTACAAGTATGTTCATAAGTTAATTTTAACATAAAAACGAAGCCTGACTGAATCAAGATTCAATCAGGCATTACTTAAAAGACAAGTCCTCGATCTGCTAGCATCACATGAATTGTGATTGATATACATAGAAAGGAATTGCAGCTTGGTCTCCGGCAGGCTTGTTTGATAGCCCGAATACCTGCGAAGCCTCGCTTTTTAGCCCTGCAAAATAGGTCATTGCCTGTCCGTCAATCGCACTCTGGCTTAGTAATTGAATTGCGTTATTAAAGGCTGCATAGTCCTTGTCATAATCGCCCGTTGCCTGAATCCCGATTTGTGCACATAACCTTGCCCATGGAACATTCTGTTTGGCATTTTGCTGGTTATCAATTTGGTTTTGTACCTGTGTAGAGTACTCTTCATACATCGCCGTGTTCAACTTCTTTAGGTCATTGGTTGAACCGGTTGGCGTTACGTCAAACTCGTCAAACAGCTCTTTTAATTTGGTAGAGTTTGCCGGTACTCTCCCGAGGTAAGAGTAGATATTTGCGCTTGTGTATGAGTATACTCCGTTGACTGTGAAATTCGACATGATACACACCTCTTATATGATATATAATATATATCGGCACTTTTTCTGAAAACTTTAATAAATTTGAGGTAATATTTACAAAAGTTTACATTTAACTTTGAAACGCAGCAGCGACGCTGACTTTAGAGACTGTATTCTACTGTCATACATTTACCCTATATTAAGAAATGTAACAAACCTGGCTTTGCTTGAAATTTGAGTTTTTAGATATACTTTATATATATGTAAGTCAAATCCAAGAGAGTTCAAAAAAACAACAAATCGTTTGATACTTTATGTCAGACGGCTTGAGTAAAAACGTCCAAAATTAAGTAAAGTGAGGTTTTCCTATGGCATTACTACAATCTTATAACATCAACGCTATGGCAACACAGATTTCCAGAGAGTTTTATGTCAACGAAAACCCTGCTGAGGACAAATCTTACATCCTTATGGATGAGATGCGACTTTTCGCGATGGATATGAAATCCAGAGTTACTTTTATTTCGCGGGTCAAATCGTAAACAAGTTTTATTTTTAATACCAATCTTAATCTTACTTTACCTATTTAATTCCCCAATCTTACTATTCTAATAGCGCCTGATTTTTTAAAAGTCAGGTCTTTTTTTATACTCGATTGTGGGATGGAAAATCTGTTGAACAAGGGTTAAATCTAATTAGAAAGGAGAACGTTATGTTTTATAATATTTTGAAGGCAAAAGATATTGTCAACCTTGATGGCGGAGATTTTGACAGAGAGATTTTGATGGAAAACAACGACAGCAGTTTTTCCATAATTGCGCTCAAAAAGCACGAAATCATAGACACTCACACTTCAATTTGTGATGCGGCTGTTTATGTATTGGAAGGCGAAATTGAAATGCATTTTGATGCAGAAAAATTCACTGTAGAAAAAGGCGAGCTTCTTATGTTCAAGAGAGACAAAGAACACAAAGTTGTTGCGGCTAAGGATAGTAAATTCTTTTTGATTAAAATATAGCTACGAAAAACGGGGCGGAATTCAAAGAATTCCGCCCCGTTTTTTTATATAAAGTTTACACCTTAGCCAACTTAGCTTCGCTTTCCAAAGCAAGTGTTACTGTTGTGATATCACAAACAGAGCTTGGTCCGAAGTACTGGATAGCACCAGGGAACAGGTATCTGTCGTTCATTGCCCAGTCTTCTCTGTTAGCTTCAAGCTTCTTGAATACAGGTCCGTCAAGCTCAACAAGAGCCTTCTTGATAACCGGCTTCATTTCACCGTGTCTTCTTTCCATGTTCATCATCATTGTAAGAGGAACACCGCCTGCAATCCAGTCATGAGCAGGTTCTGTAAGGTTTCTTACTGATGAAAGGTAGCCTGTCAGTCCGAAGTTAATCAAAGCAAACGCATTGAACCCGAGTGAGTAGCAGTAGTCAGCATCGAAGTTAGAAGGGAATGCGCAGCGTCCTTCGTAGCCGAAGAAGTGTGACTGTGTTGAGAACTTACCGTTGAATTTGCCTTCTTTTTTAAGTTTAGCAAGTTTTTCTTCTACCATTGAAATCAGAAGTTTTTCTGTTTCAATCTTTGATACTTGAACGTTACCATGAGGGTCTCTGTCCATAAGAAGCTGTGATTTAATCAAAGCCGGCAGAGACTTGAACACGCCTGCGTTTTCGCTTGAAAGTGTGTTTTCAATAATAGCGATTTTTTCAGCGTCTGTGCCGTTTGAGTACTTAGAATCTTTTTCCAAAGATGGCATAATGTCGTTAAGGTTTGCAATCATAGCCTTGAGTTCTGGAATAAATTCAATCAAGCCTTCAGGAATAACTGCAATACCGAAGTTTTTGCCGTTTTCAGAACGTCTTACAACGATGTCTGAAATGTAGTCGATAATTGAAGAAAGTGACATTTTCTTTTGTTCAACTTCTTCTGAAATCAAAGTGATGTTCGGCTGGGTTTGAAGAGCTGCTTCAAGAGCTACGTGAGATGCGCTTCTTCCCATGATTTTAACAAAGTGCCAGTATTTCTTAGCTGAGTTTGCGTCTCTTTCGATGTTTCCGATTAGTTCCCCGTAAGTTTTAGTAGCTGTATCAAATCCAAAAGAAATTTCGATTTGTTCGTTCTTCAAGTCTCCGTCAATTGTTTTAGGGCATCCGATTACCTGAATGCCTGCGTTGTGAGCAACAAACCATTCTGCAAGAAGTGCAGCGTTTGTGTTTGAGTCGTCACCGCCAATGATTACAACAGCGGAGATGTTAAGTTTTTTACAAACTTCCCATGAAGACTGGAACTGTTCTTCTGTTTCCAACTTAGTTCTGCCTGAGCCGATAATATCGAAACCGCCGGTATTTCTGTAGTCGTTAATAAATTCGTCGTTAAATTCAACATACTTGCCTTCGATAATACCGCTTGGGCCGCCCAAGAAACCGTACAAGTTGTTTTCAGGGTTAGCCTGTTTCAAAGCGTCGTAAAGACCTGCAATAACGTTGTGTCCGCCAGGTGCCTGACCGCCTGAAAGAATTACACCAACATTTCTCTTTTCGCTTTTTGAAGCTTCTGTTGATGTAGAGAATGTTACGGTTGGTTTGCCGTAAGTATTTTTGAATAATTCTTTAATCTCTTCCTGATTTGCAACAGACTGTGTTGCAGAACCTTCCTGTGACAACAAGTGATTAATACCGCTAGCCAAAGATGAAGGTAATTTTGGCTGGTATTTCAATCTTTCGATTTGTAATGGTGATAGATTTGTCATAAAACCTTCCTTTCTTCTTTTGATAAAATTATACCCGAAACATGTTGCGTTGTCCTAGCAAATTTAAAAATGTGGAGGTTTTATAATAATTGAAAAGGAAGTCAAGATGAACATATCTATCAATCAAACAAATATCACCAGCAGGGGAAAGTTAATCCCAAAATCCGATTATAAAGGGCCGATTCTTAAGTTAACTAAGACTGAAAAACTTAGAATAGAGGCTTTGAGCCAGAAAAAAGCAGAGCTTGAATGCGAAATGTACAATCTGCATAATTACATTAAATATCAGTGTCATGGAAATGTAAGCGATAACTTTTATGAAAAACTTGATACGCTTAATTACAGGGTTAAACAAGTAGCAGAGTTAATACAGGAAATCAAAACCAACAGGCTCAACAAGCAGATTGAAAAGCAAAAGAAGCTGGATATAAAAGGTTAGTATTAATACCCGTTTAGCAAAAGCAAGCTGGCCCAGATAACAATTATCCCTGACATAACTCCTGCAATTGCATAGTGCCAGTCACCGTATTCGTGTGAGAGTGGAAGCAGAGTGTCAAAAGATATGTAAATCATGATTCCCACAACAGCAGCCATAAAGAACCCGACAAACACCTGCGGTAAGAACCAGTGCAGCAGCGCAAGCCCGATTAGGGCACCCAAAGGCTCTGTCATACCGGTCCAGAAAGAATACCAGATTGCCATTCTTTTTTTGCCGGTAGCGTGGTAGATAGGGAGCGCAACTGCAATACCTTCCGGAATATTATGGAGCGCGATTGCAAGCGCTACTGAGAACCCGATTGTTAAATCCTGTGAAGAGACAAGAAATGTTCCGAGACCTTCCGGGAAATTGTGTATTGCAAGTGCAATAGCTGTAAGCAATCCGGCTCTTCTGATTCTGTGAGTTCTTTTGCAGCTATCTGTTTCGCAGCCGTCAGTGAGCAAGTCTTCTTCCACGTGGTCGGGGATGAATGTGTCGATTAATTTCGAGATGATTACGCCGGCAATAAATCCCCAGAACATTATCCAGTGGTAATCAACTGGATAGTATTCTTTTAACAGTCCTTCTGCTGTTGTGAGGATTTCTGTAAAAGAGACAAAAATCATTACGCCTGCTGAGAATCCGAGTCCCAGAGAAAGGATTTTCAGATTATTCTTTTTTACCAGAAACGTAACAAAGCCGCCTATTACGGTTGCAAGTCCTGCAAACAGGGTCATCAGTAGTGGTATATGCCAGTTTTCAATCATAGAATAATTCTAGCACAAACAGTTTTTATTTTATCAGTTTAGCGGACTCAGCGCTGATATTAATTTTTGCGAGTGTTTCAAACTTCTTTTTAAAGAAGTCTGTATGATAAATACTTTTTTGTTCAAGAATCCCTCTAGAACAGCTTTTCTTCCTAAGGCAAAAGTTTTGTCATTGTAGTTTTTGTATTCTGAAGAGTTGCAGATTTAAGATTATTCTTGTGGTTAGTTGCCATTATTAATTTTTAAGAAATTTTAGTTCATCAGGTTTGGCGTCAGATTTTTTGTTTAGTATATTTTCTGCGCAGTTTGCACTTTTTTCAACATCATCTGGCTCTCCGTTTACGCTCGCAGGTTCGTAAACATATGAAAAGACATC
>CANAXK010000061.1 GCA_947365485.1 uncultured bacterium | reverse complement strand
TGAAACCTACGCAAAATCTTGATGCTTTAAATCAGAATGTTTTTGTTGTATAATTCTCGTACTCATTATGGGAGGGTTTTAAAATGATTAATGTGGCAGTATGTGGTGCTAACGGCAAAATGGGACAGGAAGTTGTAAGGGCTGTGAATAATGCAGAGGATATGACTCTTGTTGCTAAGATAGATATATTTGACGGCGAGTTTGCTTCTATAAAAGACGCGAAAGAGTCTGTAAATATCGATGTTCTGATTGATTTTACCCAGCCGAAATCAATTTATGAGAACGCGCTTTACTGTCTGAATAACGGGATTAATATTGTAATCGGTACAACCGGTTTGGCTGACGAGCAGATTGAAGAGTTAAAGAAGCTTTCTGAAACAAAGAGTGTTTCTTGTCTTATTGCTCCGAATTTTTCTACTGGTGCTGTGCTTATGATGAAGTTTGCGCAGATGGCTTCCAAGTACTTTGATAACGCTGAAATCATTGAGCTTCATCACAACCAGAAAAAGGATGCGCCTTCCGGTACTGCTGTGAAAACAGCGCTTATGATGGCAGGAGAAAACGCTAATTTTACAACCGGAAATTGTCCTGAAGTTGAAACTATAAAAGGTGCACGCGGCGGGAAATCTTATAACAATATTCATATTCATTCTGTGCGCATGCCGGGATACATTGCTTCCCAGGAAGTTCTGTTCGGCTCAAGCGGGCAAATTCTTACGATAAGACACGACTCAATGAACCGTGAATGCTACATGAACGGGGTTTTGATGGCGGTTAGATATGTTTGTGAAAACAAAAACTTTGTATACGGGCTTGAAAAGATTATGGAGGACTAGTCAAAGATGGAAAGAAAACCTAAAATTGCTATTCTTGGTGCAACAGGTGTTGTTGGAAGAGAAATTACAAAGATTACAGATGAATTGAAGGTTGAGTTTGAATCCATAAAATTCTTATCAAGCGCAAAGAGTGCCGGCACAAAATTAACATTTCAGGGCAAAGAATATACTGTAGAAGAAGCTACACCTGAGGTTTTTGAAAGTATTGATATTGTTATGGCTTCCGCTGGCGGCTCTACAAGTCAGAAATTTGCTCCTGAGATTGTAAAACGTGGCGGGCTTATCATTGATAACTCATCAGCTTTTAGAATGGAAAAAGATGTTCCACTCGTTATTGCAGGGGTGAATGATGAGGATTTGAGAAAGCACAAAGGGATTATTGCAAACCCTAACTGCTCAACTTCTCAGTTGATGCTGGTGCTTAAACCTTTACATGAAAAGGCTAGGATTAAAAGACTTATTGTGTCTACATATCAGGCTGTTTCCGGGGCAGGGCTTGCTGCAATAAACGAGCTCAAGGAAGATACTGTTTCCAATCTAGAGAGTAAATCGTTTGAAAACAAGTGTTTCAAAAAGCCGATTTCGTTCAATGTTATCCCACAGATTGACGTGTTCTGCGACAACGGTTACACAAAGGAAGAAATGAAGGTTGTTAACGAGACCAAGAAGATTTTACACCTTGATGAAGAGACTCCGATTTCTTGCACGGCTGCACGTGTTCCGGTATTTAATGGGCACAGTGAAGCTGTAGATATTGAGTTTGAAGGCAATATTACTCCGGATGAGGTTAGAGAAATTCTTAAAAACGCTTTCGGAGTCAAGGTTATAGACAACCCTGAAAACTTCGAATACCCGACGACAAGAGACGCAAGCGGTGTTGACCCTGTTTTTGTCGGACGTGTAAGAAGAAATCTGGCGTTCAATAACGGTATTTCTTTATGGTGTGTTGCAGATAATCTGAGAATTGGTGCTGCGCTTAACACTGTTAGAATATGCAAAAAAGTTATTGAAATGGGGTTATTTGGCAATAAATAAGAAGGAATAGGCTGGAATGAAAGTAGCAAAGATTAAGATAGCAGACAGATTGAACTCTGTTCGTCCAACAGAGCGCAAAATAAAAAAAGCAAAACTGGAAATTGAACAATCAGGGATACTTCCAAAAGAACTCCCGCTTGAAAATAAAATAAACTGGCTAACACCGGAGGAGGCTTTTGAAAAGGTTAAAGATAGTATCCAGGTTGCTATTCAAAACATAAAAGGCAGTATGTAAATGGGAAGACTTGTTTCACAAAAAGAGATAATAGACATAGTAAGAAAAGCTCAGGCAGAGGGTAAGACTTTTGCAGCAACAAACGGGTGCTTTGATATTTTGCATGTCGGGCATGTAAGATATTTACAGAAGACAAAGTCGCTTGCTGATTATTCGATTGTCATGCTCAATTCCGATAAGTCAGTGAAGATGCTTAAAGGGGAAGGCAGACCGATAAATAACGAGCAGGACAGATCTGAATTGTTAAGTGCTTTGAGTTGTGTTGATTATGTGGTATTATTTGAAGAGAAGTCGCCTGCCGATTTGCTGGAAGCGATAAAACCTGATATTTATACAAAAGGGGCGGACTACACACTTGAAACCTTGCCGGAGAGAGAGATTGTGGTCAGAAACAATATCAGAGTAGAGTTCATTGACTTTGTTCAGGGGAAATCTACAACAAACGTTATTAATAAGTGTTTAGATAAATAAAGGAGTGTATTATGAAAACTTTCACACTGGAACAGATTGCACAGATTACGGGCGGTATGCTCTCTAAAGCAAAGGATGTTGCGATTACAAATATTGCACCTCCACTTCTTGCTGACGAAAATACTCTGGCTCTTGCTCTCGGCGAAGACGAAATTGCAAGACTTAGCTCTACAAAAGCACAGGCTGCTCTTGTTCCTCTGGGAGTTAATATAGACGGCTTCTCTACAATCGAGGTTGAACGACCGCGCCTTGCAATGATGAAGCTTATTACTATGTTTTATGAAGAACCGCATGTGAACTCCGGTATTCACCCTACTGCAACAGTTCATCCTTCTGCAAAAATCGGCCAGAATGTTTCTTTGGGACCAAATGTTGTTGTTGGTGAAAACGCGCAAATCGGTGATAATACAAAGATTCTTGCAAACGGCTATATCGGAAACGGCGCTGTAATCGGAGCAGAATGCTTCTTCCACCCTGCTGTGTGCATCGGTGACAGAGTTAAAGTCGGAAACAAAGTTATCCTTCACCACGGCGTTTCACTCGGCGCTGACGGGTTCAGCTTTGTAACAGAAAACCCTAACAACATCGAACAGGCACGCAAAGACGGCGAAATCAAAGAAAACGATGTTGCGCAGGTTATATTCAAGATTCCTTCAATCGGTTCTGTTGAAATCGGTAACAATGTTGAGATTGGCGCAAACACTGCAATTGACAGAGGTACAATCGAAAACACTGTTGTTGGTGATAACACAAAAATTGACGACCTGGTTATGATTGGTCACAACTGTCGCATTGGCAAAGGCTGCATGATTGTATCACAGGTTGGTATCGCAGGAAGCTGCGTCATCGGTGACCGTGTTGTAATAGCAGGTCAGGCCGGACTTGCAGACCATATTAGCATTGGTGATGACACAATTATTGCTGCGCAAGCAGGTGTTACAAAGAGTTTCCCTGCAAAATCAATTGTTGTAGGTGCTCCTGCTGTTCCAAGAAAAGAATTCATCAAACAGTTAAAGATTATGAAAGACGCGGGTGATTTGATTGCTAAATTCAAGAAATATGAGCCGCTTCTAAGATCTTTTGAAGAAGGACAAGCAGAAAACTAATGGGAACAATCAAATCTGAAATCAGAACATCAGGCAAAGGATTGATGAAGAATAAAAACTGCGAGGTGGTTATTAAACCTTCTCAAAGCGGTCATGTTCGTATTTTTTCAAAAGGCTCTGACAAACCGTTCAATGTCTGCATTGAGAACCTTTATTCTACAGACCACTGCGTAACGCTTTGCAGCAAAGAGCACAGAACTTTGCTCGGGGATTACAAATACAAAGCAATGCTCTGTGAGCACTTCAATGCAGCCTGCGCAATCTGCGGGATAGACTCAATAGATGTTTATCTTTCAGAAACAGAAATGCCGATTTTTGATGGCAGCTCCAAGGTCTGGGTTGAGTTGTTCCAAAAAGCCGGTATTGAGGGTGTGAGCAAGGACTTGTACACAGTAAGTGAGCCTGTTTATTACCTGAACGGCAAAACAAGCCTTGTAATCCTTCCTGACAAGGAGCTCCGCATAACTTATGCCGTTAACTACGACCATCCGGATTTGCGTGAGCGCTGGGTGACTTTTGATAAAGACAAACTGAATGAAATAATAGAGGCGCGGACTTTCGGATTCTACAAGGATTTGAAAAAATACCAGATGCTAGGGTTTGCAAAGGGCGTGACAATTGATAACACGGTCGGGCTCAAAGATGAAGGCTACACAACAGAGCTTCGTTCAGAGCATGAGCCTATCAAACACAAGATTTTGGATTTAATCGGGGATTTGAGCTTAACAGGAGTCTCTCCGCTTAACATGCGCGCGCAGATTCTGGTTAAGGAAGCAGGGCATGCGGTGCACTGCAAGGTAGCACAGGTTTTAAAAAGCAAATTGGTAAAAATATAAGGAGATAAATATGACAGAAGAAATTAAAGAAGGCGAACTTTTAACGTTTGACACAATGCAGATTATGGAAATGATTCCTCACAGATACCCGTTCCTGTTGGTTGACAGAATCACAGAATGCGTACCTGGTAAATATGCTAAAGGGTACAAAAACCTTACTATGAACGAAGCATTTTTTCAGGGGCACTTCCCTGGAAATCCTGTAATGCCGGGCGTATTGCAGCTTGAGGCTCTTGCACAGTGCTCTGCCCCAATCATTATGACTTTGCCGGAATACAAAGGTAAATTGACTTTATACGCAGGGGTTGATAATGTAAGATTCAAAAATATCGTAAGACCTGGTGACAGATTCGATATGTATATCGAATGCACAAAGGTTAAAGGTCCTATCTGCAAGAGCCACGGCGTAGGTTATGTAGACGGAAAAGTTTGTATTGAAGCAGACATGATTGTTGCTTTGAAATAGTTCATTTATTAAAAGAGGCGGTTGATTCAACCGCCTCTTTTTTGTTTGTAAAATATAGTTTAATTGTTACGATAATTGCTTGTGATTAAGCATTTTTCTTTGAAGTAGCTGCTGCGATACCCAAGCCTGCTGCTGCAAGCACTGCTGCACCGATTGCTGCGTTAGCCCATTTGTTAGGAGTCTTGAACTTGCTTAAGTCTTCTCCGATAGCCTTTTTAGCTTCTTCTTTCAGCTTGCTCTTATATTCTTCAAGAGTGCCTAATCCCTTTTCTTTAAGAGCTTTAGTAAGTTCTTCACCTGTTAATTCGGCTTTAATACCTAAGTCTTTAGCCGCTGTAGCAGCTTCTTTTTTCGCTGTTTCAAGAGCTTTTGCAACATCTTTGCCTTCAATTGCCTTGTTAGCAGCCTCTTTGGCTTTCGCTGTGATTTCTTCTGCAGCCATTGTTGGTTTTGCAGTGAATATGCCAGGGAATTGTTCTGCTAATTGTTGTCTTGCTTTTGTAAGAGCCTTGTCTTTGTTCATCGCATCAACAATTTTTGTATCAAATTCCTGAATAATTGGGTTATTTTTTAGGCATTCATCAAATTGTTTTGCCAAAGCTTCATATTGTTTGTTAAAGCTTTTGAATACGCTATTTCTTGCCTGAGCTTGTTTTATAGCTTCATCAATAGTAGCACCTGCATAATTTCCGTTTAATCCAGCTGGTAATATTGTTGCTCCTGCATTTTTAGCCTTCATAAGGTTTTGAATATCAGCTGCATAGCCTTTTACTACTTTTGAACCTGTACCATATGTTACGCCACCTTTGCCTTCTGCGATAATTCGTGTCACATTCAAGCTATCAGTAGAGGCATTATACAAGCCTGTTCCATCAGCCAAATCTCTAGCTATTGTTTTTTCAAAGTTGTTAGCAAAGTCAGTTATTTGTTTCTTAATGCTTACAGCTTTCTGAGTTTCAGCAAAGATTTGATCTGCTGCAGTTGTTCTTAAATCTGCAATACGTTTGATTTCAGTCTCTTTTAGACTATCATAAGCTGCAGGATCAAAGTAGATATTCTTAGTTACTAATCTTTTCGTAACAGGATCTTTGACCATGATAGTTTTAGTGGTCATACCTTTTGGTGTTTTTTCTCCTGGTTTTAATTCTGTTCCGAGAGCCATAAATTGTTCATTTGTTAATGTTGTAAAATCAGGATAGTATGATTTTGCAATCTTAAGTGCTCTTTCGTATTGCGGTGTCGGTTTTGTACCGCCTAGAATACTCCAAGTTGTTTTATTATTAAAATATCCTATAATTTTGTCATCTGACATTTTTGCAGTGTCAGCTATTGCAGAGTTAAAAGAGCTTGCAATGTTGATAGTATAACCTGCTTTTTGTTTTCTTAGACCATTATTAAGATTTACATCTAAAGCATTTTCTGCTGCAACTAAATTTCCTGTCAAAGAATTATAGAGGCTTTCAACCTGGGCACCTGGAATTTTTTTGCCTTTTTGTTTGCCAAAAGCATATTCAGTAGGCAATTGTTCTGTCGTAATTTTGCTAAAAGGTTTTACATCTTTTGCTGCAATCTCAGCTGTTGCAGAACCCGTTCCTAATTTTCTTGTTTCAGCATCAACGAGTTTAGTCATTTCAGCATCATAAGCCTTTTGTGCAGCTTCTAATTTTTTAGCAGCTGCGTTGTCAGCCGGTAAAGATTTTTCTACAGAAGCGCCTTCTGTTTTAACTTGTTCTACAAGTTTGTTGTATTCTGCTTCTGCATTGTTAATTTTTTCTGCATGTGTTTTTGCTGTTTCCCACGCAGTTTTGTTGTCTCCGCCTTTTTCAATTTGTTTTTTGAAAGTATCTTCTGATTCATTAATAATATCTTCATAAGAAGAATACGATTTCTGTAGCATTGGTGTAAAGTATCCGCCTACTCCGCCAATAGCAGCTCCGCCCAGCGCATAAGGCAATGCATTGCTTTTCTGTTGAACTTGTGGTTGAATTGATAATTCATCTGTCATAACTGATTACTCCTATATTTTACAACTTACTATTTGTTTTCTTTATTTTAATCCCATAGATTTTTACATCTTTTCCGTCTATATATCTATAAACACACAAAAGAAATAAAAATTGCTAGCTGATTGGCATGTTTTTGCTAATAAATTTTGCAGCAATCGCTAGAACTATTATACACGCTGAATTTCAGCTTACAAATTTATATTTACAAAAGTTAACAATCGCACATTTTGGTTATAAAAAACCCGCTCATTAGAGCGGGTAAATTCAATTATAATAATTATTCTGATTAACCTAGACCGAATGTTGGTGCGGAATCTTTGATTCCTTCGCTGCAAGCTTGCTTGATGCTTTCGAGTCTTGCCTTTGCATCTGCAAGTTGTGCTTCGCAAGATTCTTTTTCCAAATCCATATCTGTTTCTTCTTCTTCGAGTGGTGCAAGTGCTGCGTCTTGTTCTGCTTCCAACTGTGCTTTTGCTGCTTCTAACCAGATTGATGTGTTTGATTGGTATTGAGCAGTCATTTGCTGAACCTGCATTTGTCTCATACCCTGTGCTTGTTGAGCTGTGTTGTATGCACCTTGGAATGCTTGATATTCCTGTGCAGAGTAAGTTCCACCGTTAATATCTTTCCATTCTGCACCTTTAATAGGTTTATTATTTTCATCAACATTCTGTTGGAATCCGCCTTGTTGATATGCTTGAAGCATTGCTGCAGCTCTATCTGATGAAACAATTGTATTGTCATTTTGGTCTTTTGTTCCTTGTGCTGCCCAAGCTGCAAGATTCTGCATAATGAACATTGAAGTTCCGCCAGCACCGCCAAAGTTCCAAGGATTAAGGTTTTGTGTTCCTAAACCTGCTGCCTGTTGTGCCCATACTGAGAATTGGCTTTGAGCCATTTGAGCTTGTTTTTCCAACATAGACATTTTGCTAGAATACATTTTCTGTACTCTGGAAATGTGCTTGGTAATTCTTTCTTTTCGACTAGACAACTTCAATTCGCGTAAAGTCAGTTTGTTGACTTTGCGTTGAAGCCTCATTTTTTCATGTAATAACATTAAGAATGCCATTTGTGTCTAGTCTCCGTGTTGTTTTTTATACTCGTATATATATAAAGTATATTTCTTGCCCAAAATTTCACATGTTAAAGTTTTTTGTTACAAATCTTTACAAACGAATTTGAAAAATTTTCTTAAGGATTATAAAATTATTTTGATGAAGTATAAAAAATTAACGCAAGAACAAATTGTTATATCACTAGACCGGCTAACGAGGTTTAAGAATACAAGAGAAAAATATTTAAGAGTTTTTTCTGATATTATTATATCTAATTTAATTGAGCCAAAATTGAGGAAAGCAGATTTAGAAAAAATGGAGTTTGCTCAAATCCGAAACCTCGCTGAAGAAATTTTTAATGGTTCTCTCGAAGAACACAGCTCAAGTAATATTATTAATATAAAGCTAAGAGATTATGAGAACACTATATATAATAATGACGATTCCACACAGGAGCTTTTAAATAA
>CANAXK010000060.1 GCA_947365485.1 uncultured bacterium | reverse complement strand
ACAAAGTTATCAACGACAATATTGAAGGTTCATACAAGACATTCTCAGGCTAATACCCTTACCTAAGGGATTTTACATAGTCGAAAACGAACGAGAGCCCCGACGAGGGGCTCTCTTTTTGTCTGTTTTTATTTATGGTAAAATTATCCTGTCGTTAGGAGGAGAAAAGTGATTAAGATAAAAGATTTTGTATATAAACATCAGGAGCTTTTTACGCTTCTGGGGCTCGGTATAGTGTTTTATTTCATATTCTTTCATAATATCTGGACCTATGCCTTGATGGATGTGGATGAGTCAAGATATGTCTCTATGGCAAAAGACATGTTCCATTCAAAGGACTTTCTGACTCTTTATTTGAACGGCGAGTACTTTTTTGAAAAACCACCTTTGTATTTCTGGGGAGAATGTCTGTCTTTTGCTTTGTGGGGTAAAATTACAGAAGCAACTGCGCGCTTTCCTGTTGCACTGTACGGGACACTATGTTGCTTTTTGATTTATTTTGTCGGACGCAAGATTATCTCAAGAACATTCGGAGTTGTCTCATCACTCATACTTGCAACTTCGCTTGAGTATTTAATATTGTCCAAGTTCGCAATTCTTGATATTGTTGTATCAACTTGTATTGCTTTTTCTCTCTGCTTCGGAGTGCTGACTTATTTTTGTAAGGAAGAGAACAAAAAGTACTTCTGGTGGTTGTTCTATATCTTTTCGGGACTTGCTGTTATGGCAAAAGGGATTCCAGGGTTTATTGTGCCTTTTGGCTCCATGTTTTTTATTGCTATTGCTTCAAAGAAGTTTAAAGAAATATTTAAACCGCAGTATTTTGTAGTCGGGTTTATTTTCTTCTTTTTAATCTCACTTCCGTGGCATGTTATTATGCTTAAACTCCATGACCCTTTATTCTTTGATGAATATATAATCAAACACCATATCCAAAGGTTCTTTGGTGAAGATACTCTCGGGAGAAAACAACCGTTCTATTTCTATTTTGTAACACTTCTGTGGGGCTTCTTCCCGTGGATTATTTCCTTGCTTTCTGTGTTTGTAAGGAAGATTGTTAAAAAGGATTACAATATTAAAGACCTGACTGATACAAGAAGATTTCTTTTGTATAACGGAATAATCGCTCTGTTTATTCTTGTCTTTTTCTCCGCATCGGATACAAAACTAATTACTTATATTCTGCCTGTTTATCCTGCTCTGGCATTTTTGGGCGGGTATATCTGGACAAATTATATTGAAAGAGGCGAATACAGCAGGATTATTAATAAGACTGTTTATGTTGTGGGCGCAATCTTTATTCTGGCTTCAATTGCTTCTCTGCTTACACCTTTGTACCTTCCTGAACAACTTTGCCAGGATTTGAGCGCCGCAAAACCGCTTTGCGTTGTTGCTCCTCTTGTATTCGGGGTTGCTTCAATTGTTTTTGCAAAAAAAGAACGCTATCTTGCTGTGTTCTTTAGCTATGTGATATTTATTGCGGCGTTTTCTGCAATCGGCACAGAAAAATTCTTTGAAGTCGACTACAAATTCGGTCAGGACGATTTACTTAAGTATGCAAAAATATCTAAAGAGCAGGACAAAACTCTTACCTGCTATCGGTTCAGCCATAAGTATTCGCTGATTTATTACAGCGATAAGAACGTTGAATTTGGACCGGATTACGATGTTGAGGACTTGAAAACGGCTCTTGCAAAAGAAAATAACCTTGTAATTGTGCCTCACAAGTTCGTAGATGATGATGTGAAGGCTCTTGAATACAATGTTCTTCAAGACGGCAGAAAATATATGTTGGTGGAAAAGAAATGATAGGATTTTTCAGTGAAATAATTTTTAGAGCAGCGTATCCGCTTTTAGCCCTGATGCACAAAAGAGGCGGGTACTCTGATGAGGCACTCAGGAGAAAATGCGGTGATTTTGAGACGCCGGATTTTGAAGACAAACAGGTAATAATGTTCCATGGTGTTTCTGTTGGAGAAATCAACGCGATAGAAAAACTGATTAAGACAGCACGCGGGCAATTTCCTGACTCAAAGATTGTGGTTACGACCGGAACTAATACGGGGCAGGAAATTGCCCTTAAAAAGCTTTCTGATACCGCGGATTTGATTACTTATTTCCCGTTTGATACACCTGTTTGTGTCAAAAGATTCATTGATAAAGTCAGACCTTCTGTGGTGCTTATGGCAGAGACAGAAATCTGGCCGAATTTTCTTGATGGGTGCGTAAAATCAGACACAAAGATTTTTATTATAAACGGAAGGATTTCTGACAGGACATTTAAATCCTACAAGAAACTCAAATTTTTCTTTAAACCTTTGCTACAAAAGTATACAGGGATTTTTACCCAGAGTACGGAAGATTGGAATAAATTTCTGGAACTCGGGGCTAATCCTGAAACGACAAAACGCATGAACAACCTTAAATTTGATATCTCAGCTCCTGCGGTTGATATTGAACTGAAAAAAGAAGGCAGGGTTTTTCTTGCCGCTTCTACGCATTCAGAAGAAGACAAGATTGCGCTTGATGCGTTCAAAAAACTTAAGGAAAAACATCCTGACTTAAAGTTTATCATCGCACCAAGACACCTTACGCGTCTTGAGGAAGTCAAAAGCGTGGTCAAAGACTATGTTTTGCGCTCTGAGGGCAGGGATTTGGTTCAAAATGATATCATGATACTTGATACAATGGGCGAGCTTGGAAAGGTGTTTGCATTTGCGGATGTGGCGTTTATTGGCGGTAGCTTCAATAAAACTGGAGGTCACAACCCGCTTGAAGCTATAATATTTGGCAAGCCTGTGATTTCAGGGCCTTCTATACATAATTTTAAGGACATTTATTCTATTATTCAAAACGCGCATGCCGGTTTTGTGGTTAAGACTCCGGACGAGCTTTTTGAGGTTGCAGACAGGTTGTTTTCGGACAACGGATTCTATCAAAGCACTGCAAAAGCAGGAGAAGAGGTGTTTAAGGAGCAGCAGGGCGCTCAGGATTTTGTTATAAAGATTTTACAAACCTTAATATGATTCTGTGCTAGATTAATAGTATGTCAAAGTTAATTCCACTACACATTCACTCGGAGTTTTCACTCTTAGACGGTACAATAAGGGTCGGGGATTTAGTTAATTACGCGAAGGAAAACGAACTTCCTGCAATCGCGATTACAGACCACGGGGTTATGTACTCTGCTATCGAGTTTTATGAAAAAGCTAAAGAGGCGGGCATTAATCCGCTTATTGGCTGCGAGTTTTATGTGCACAGCGGGGACATCCATGTAAAAGACAGCGCAAACAATCCGCTCTATCACTTGATTTTGATAGCAAAAGACGCAAAAGGGTACAAAAACCTTATCAAACTTGTGTCAGTTGCATGGTGTGAAGGGTTTTATTACAAACCGCGTATTAATTTTGAACTCCTGAAAGAATACCACGAAGGTTTAATCTGCGCGTCTGCCTGCTTGGGGGGCGAAGTCTTGCAGCACCTTCTGAAACAGGAATACGCTCAAGCAAAAGAGACAGCGCAGAGATACAAAGACTTGTTCGGAGATGATTATTATATAGAGCTCCAAGACCATGGTTTGGATGAGCAGAAACGTACAAATCCTGACTTAATCAAGATTGCAAAAGAGCTTGATATAAAGATGATTATCACAAACGACTCTCACTATTTGAGACGTGAAGACGCGGACGCGCAGGACTCCCTGCTCTGCCTGCAAACAAACGCGGATAAGGATGACCCGAACAGATTCCACTTTCCGAATAACGAGTTTTACGTCAAATCGAAAGACGAAATGCGGAAAGCTTTTTCGTGGATGGATGATGAGACATTTGAACAGTGCGTGAAAAATACAGAAGAAATTGCTTCTAAGTGCGATATCCATATTGAACTCGGAAACGCACCGCTTCCGCATTATGATGTCCCAGAAGGTTACACCAATGAGACTTATCTTGAACAGATTGTTTATGAAGGTGTTAAAATGCGTTACGGCGAAGTGACTCCGGAGCTCAAAGAACGTGTTGACTACGAACTTGGTGTTATTAATAAGATGGGGTTCCCTGCTTACTTCCTGATTACATGGGACTTTATTCACTACGCCAAGACCCATAATATTCCGGTCGGCCCTGGTCGTGGCTCCGCTGCAGGTAGCGTTGTTGCTTACGCGCTTGAGATTACAGACCTCGACCCGATTAAGCACAATCTGTTGTTCGAAAGATTCCTGAACGAAGAGCGTTTTACAATGCCCGATATTGATATCGACTTCTGTATTGAAAAACGTCGTCAGGTTATTGACTATGTAACTGAAAAGTACGGCGAAGACAGGGTCTGTCAGATTATTACGTTTTCAACATATGCGCCAAAGGCTGCTTTTAAGGGTGTTGCACGTATTCTTAAGGTGCCTTTTGCAGAAAGTAACAGGCTTGCAGGGATTATTGAGCCCGCAATAGAAATCGCGCAGGCAACAAATCCTAAGGCAAAGTGGATTCGAGACGCTGTGACTGCAGAAGGCTCTGAACTTAAGAAGCTTTATGACGAAGACTACCAGATTTTTAATCCGGAAACAGGCAAAACAGTCGGGTTTAAAAAACTTATTGACATGTCTATTGCAATCGAGGGCTTGAAATGCGGTACAGGTACCCACGCAGCCGGTGTAATCATCTCTCACGCGCCTTTGGATACGATTATTCCTGTTCAGCCTTCAAAGGACGGTATTGTACAGACGGGATATCCGCCTCATGAGGTAACAGAAGTTCTATCACTGCTCAAAATGGACTTTTTGGGCTTGCGAAACCTAACCATGATATACAAAACCGTTGACATGGTAAAAAAATACCGTGGTGTGGATGTTGATATAAATAATATCCCGCTTGACGATAAAGAAACTTATAAAATGCTCGTTCGCGGTGAAACAATTGGCGTGTTCCAGCTTGAATCACAGGGGATGATGAACCTTGTAAAACGACTCAAGCCAGACGTGTTTGAAGACTTGGGCGCTCTTGTTGCGCTTTTCCGTCCTGGCCCTCTTGGCTCCGGCATGGTTGACGAGTTTGTTGACAGAAAACATGGGGTTAAAAAGGTAACATATGCGCATCCACTTCTCGAGCCAATCCTAAAAGATACATACGGAACAATCGTGTATCAGGAGCAAATTATGCAGGTGTTCCAGACCCTTGCAGATTACTCTCTCGGCCAAGCAGACATTGTCCGTCGTATGATGGGTAAAAAGAAAATCGAAGAGATGCAGAAGCAGAAGGGCAAGTTCATTGAACTCGCTTCTACGCGCCACGACATGAAGCCGGAAGACGCCACAACACTGTTTGAACAAATTGAAGCATTCGCCTCATACTGCTTCAATAGGTCACACTCGGCAGCATACGCATTTGTTGCTTACCAGACTGCGTATCTGAAATGCCATTATCCGGTTGAATACTTGTCAGCATTGCTTTCAAGCGTATCTGATAACAAAGATCAGACCCAGCTTTATATTGAAGAAGCGCAGAAATATGGTATAAAAGTACTTCCGCCTGATATTAACCACTCTTTCTTAGAGTATGCACCGGACGGTGATAATATAAGATTCGGGCTTGCTGCTATTAAACAGGTCGGAGAACCTGTTGTGGAAGCAATTATCAAGGAACGCGAAGAAAATGGCGAGTTTACAAGTATTTTCGATTTCTGTAAGCGTGTTGATGCTAAATACGTTAACAAGAAATCGTTGGAAGGCTTAATCAAGGCAGGTGCTTTTTCTAATATTGAAAAGAGCCGGAAGCAACTTTTTGATAATATCGAACACATTCTTGATGTGACTTCAAAAGAAGCAAAAGACCGCGCAATGGGTCAGGTAAGCTTGTTCTCTGCTCTTGGTGGAGGGGATGACAGCTTTGCCAATGTGCAATATCAGCTTGTTGGAAGCGACGCAGAGTATACGGACAAAGAAATTCAGCTGTTTGAAAAAGAGTTTTTGGGATTTTATGTCACATCGCACCCGCTTTTCTCAATAAGAGACAAGCTGCAATTCTTGATGACACACAGGATTTCGGAGCTTGCAGAACTTAAAGAGGAAGAAGAGGTTACAATCTGCGGGCTTATCACCGGCACAAGACAGATTCCTACTAAAAAAGACCCGACAAAGTTCTTGCGATTTGTAACGATAGAAGATTTGACCGGTAAAGTTGACGGGGTATGCTTCCACAGAAAACTTCAGGAGTTCGGCGAGTTTCTGGAAACAGATAACAAGGTTGTAATCACCGGCAAGGTTCAGCATCGAGGTGAAGACCAGATAAGCTTGCTGATTGATAATGTGAAATCAGTTGAAAATTCTAATATTGTGACCGTGAATTTGAAACGCGAGGTCAAGTATGAGGAGCTGTGCGGGATAAAGAATATTCTTGCAAAACACCATGGTGATGACCCTGTAATGTTTAAGCTTCCGCCAATAGACGGGTATTGTCCTAAGATTTTGACTTCTCCGCTGTTCTGGGTAAGCTCAACCAATGATTTGGTGAATCACATGAAACAATTCTTCCCGAACGAGGTTGATGTTTCAATAAGGTCGCTTGACCAGCCGTTGGAAGTGTGAGAGAGCAGCTGGGAAGCGAGGCAGCTAAGCAGCTAGGCAAATATTTAACGCGTTTGACCCTTCGCCCCCTTGTGGGAGAAGATGGGCGGGGCCCGGATGAGGGGGTAATTCTCCGTGCCCTCCCTACCAGTAGTCCCACCATTGAGGCAGACCGGTACTCTTATCTCTGCCAGTAATCCCAACAATTGTCTGCCGACCAATCTCCTACGTGCGTTTTTCACTCCACTTACAACCCTGTATTTCACCTACCAGCCCAATGCATTTACCCCACAAAAAAAACCACCCGGTGTGTGTGAATCGAGTGGGTTTTGTTTTCTGCATCCTAATGGTCTTTTTTAGTGTTTATTATCTAGGAGTTTATATGATTTTTGGGGTTAATTATTTTTGCTATTTATTAGTGTTTCGGCTACACTTAAAGTGTGTATTACTATTATTGCACATAAGAATTTTAAGTCAATAGGGTAAATCGAATTGTTTTTTATCTTTGCTTGATTTTGTGTAAAATCAAGTTGTGACGCTGCTTTGTGGGGTTTACAAAACTTAACAATAAGAAAAATTTAAAAGGGTATTAATAATTGTAATTAATACCCTTTATATATCAAATCTATAAAATTTTCTTATTCTTCGCTAAGAGATTGGTGACCTGACTTGTGGGATTTTAAAAGCACGCCTCTTTTTGAAGTCTGGATGAAGTCAATCATTTTTTCAATGTACTCGTTCATCGGAATCTCAGCTTTGATTTTTTCGATTGCCTGAGTTGTGTTGTACTCGTCAGAGATAAGAAGCTTGAACGCTTCGTTTGTAGCAGTTCTGACTTCCTGAGTAACCCCTCTGCGCTTCATTGCAATAACGTTAAGTCCGCGCGGAACAGGAGGTCTGCCTTCACCTTTTGAGTAAGGAAGGATGTCCTGACGTGAAGCAGAGAATCCGCTTATGATTGCCATATCGCCGATTCTGATATTCTGGTGGAATACGCTCATGCCGCCAACAAATGCGCCGAATCCTACGTGAACATGGCCTCCAAGTGTAACTAGGTTTGCTAAGATAACCTGGTCAGCGAGAACGCAGTTGTGTGCGATGTGTGAGCCAACCATTAATAGACACTTGTTTCCAATTCTTGTTGTGAAGTCTCCGCATGCTGCGCCTCTGTGGATTGTAACGTTTTCTTTGATAATTGTTTCATTTCCGATAACAACTTTTGTAGGCTCGCCTTTGTAGCCCAAATCCTGCGGTTCTGAACCGATTGTTGAGAATGGAGAAATTGTACAATTTTCACCGATTTCAGCAAATTCGATATAAGCGTTTGCGATGATTCTGGTGCCTTTACCGATTTTAACACCTTCGCCTATTACTACATTTGGTCCGATAACAACGCCTTCAGCAATTTGAGCTGATGGGTGTATAACTGCTGACGGGTGAATTGACCCTGTTTTTTCAAGAACTGTATTTGACATTCTTCTTCTCCATTTAACTTCTACTACAAATCAAGTATAGTATAAAAAAATCGAGAACTTGAAAATATTTATATTATTTTAATATGGACTTGAATTATTCCGTTTTTGGAGTCTCATGTACTCATTTATAAGCAGCTGCTTTCTCGGGTAATTCTCTATGATATCCCACGGAAGCGGCTCTTCTATATCAAATCCGTCAATAAATTTGCTGATGTCAATATTCAACTCTTTTAACGCTGATTTGTACGCTCCGATTTTTCCGCCCTTTTTGTAAACCTCTACAAGAAACGGTGAAAGCGACTCGTCACCGCGTGATAAAACTGTCTGCCAGAAATCCCATTTTGCACTCGAAAATTTTGAAGAGACTCCAAGCTTCCGGAGCTCTTTTTCTAAAAATTTTTGCTTGGCTTCCAGGCTCTTTGTGTCCTCCCTTTTAGACCACTGAAGCGGGGTCTGGGGCTTTGGTACAAATGTTGAGAATGAAAACTCAATGTTGAATCCTTAGTTCTCGTCCTTGATTCGTTTTGCAAG
>CANAXK010000059.1 GCA_947365485.1 uncultured bacterium | reverse complement strand
TGTTTCGAAAGATTGTCAGTATTTATTTAAGCCGGATGGAGAATTTGAAGGAGTCTGGTATAAGTATAATCTGTATAACAAGGCGTCAAAAGTTATTTTAAAAAGAACTTCGTATTAGCCCTTTTCCCCTCTCCATCGGGAGAGGGAGCAGCCGTTGGAGCGTCAGCGACATACGGATGCTGGTGAGGGTCAAAGGTGAAAAATGAGTTTAGAAGAACAAATCGCAAAAATCTTAATAGAAAACAGGCTTAAAATCGCAACCACAGAATCCTGCACCGGCGGGCTTTTGAGCTCAAAGCTCACGGATGTAAGCGGGAGCGCTGCCTATACTCACCTGAACTTCGTGACATATTCTAACGAAGCTAAACACAAGATTCTCGGAGTTCGTCTCCGAACTCTGGAAAACTTTGGCGCGGTAAGCGAAGAATGCTCCTACGAAATGGCTGCAGGCTTGCACAAAGCAACCGGAGCGGATATTTGCGTTTCAACAACCGGAATCGCAGGTCCGACAGGGGGAAGCGAAGATAAGCCTGTGGGCTTGATGTATTCAACGATTTACACACAACAAAGATCTGTAACATTTGAAATACTTCTTCCATCTGATTTAAAAAGAACCAGAATGAAAGAAGAGTTTGTAAACTCTGTATTAAAACGGGTTTTGCAATTTTTATCTGATACCTTTGCCAGCTCTTGATTTCGGATCAAGAATGTCTCTTATGGCATCCCCTAACAGATTAAAAGAAAGCACTGCAATAAAGATCAACAGCCCCGGAGTTAAAAGCCATGGACGGTAAAGAATGTTCGTAAACTCCTGTGCTTCTTTCAACATGTTGCCCCAGCTTGCATCAGGCTGCTGGATACCAAGCCCGAGAAAGCTTAAGCCGGATTCTGCAAGAATGTAAGACGGCACGCTAAGAGTCATTGCGATTATTACATAGCTCGTTGTCTGTGGGAGAATGTGTTTCAGAATTATCCTTAAATTGGAAGCCCCGATTGTCTTTTCAGCCTGAACAAAATCCTCTTTCTTAATAGAAAGCACCATCCCTCTTACAACACGAGCAAACCCTGCCCAGCCAATAAGTGCAAGGATTACAACAATTAGGGCAAATCTCTGCACACTTGTCATGCCGGATGGAAGAATTGCTGCAAGGATTATGAGCAGATAAAAACTCGGAATCGCCATTATCGCTTCTGCAAACCTCATCATCAAGGTATCAACAATCCCGCCAAAGTAGCCTGAAATTCCGCCGTACAAAAGCCCGATTGGGAAAACCACAAGCAAAGACAAAAACCCGACTGTCATTGAAATTCTTCCGCCAAACAGAAGTCTTGAAAACACGTCTCTGCCGTTTATATCAGTCCCGAGAAGGTACAATTGTCCGCCTTTTTCTGCTGTTCCAAACAAATGTCTGTGAGTTGGAATTAGGCCAAGAAATTTGTACCCCTCGCCCTTTGGAAGCAGGCGAAGATAATACTTGTGGCTCCTATCCTGTTTGAACACTGTTTGCATAAGCGCAGGTTCGTATTCTCTTATATAGTTGTATGTATAAGGTCTGGAGTAATTCCCGTTCTCATCAATTGTATAAATTTTAGAAGGCGGCGCATAAGACATATCGCGGTTTGAATACGTGTTTGAATAAGGCGCAATAAAATCCGCAAACAGGATTATTACGTACAGAACCAGTAGGATTATGAACGCTGCTTTTGCAAACTTGTCTTGAAAGATTTTTTTAATTATTTCCATATTTTTCCTCTAATTGTCCCCTCACCCTAGCCTCGCCCCTTCGGGGTCTTTCCCGTAGGGCGAGAGAACGATGTTTATCCCTTTACCCCTCTAAGACGCGGATCTGTAATCATAAGCAGAATATCCGCAATAAGATTTCCGAGTATTAGCATAATCGTACCCATCATCAAAGACGCCATTACAAGATTGATATCTGATTTCATAACTGCCTCAAGAATAAGCCTTCCAAGCCCCGGATACTGGAACACATATTCGGTTAGAGCTGCCCCGCTCAAAAGCCCGGCAAACTCAAACCCAAGAAGTGTAATCATCGGATTTATTGCGTTTCTCAGAGCGTGCTTAAATATAACCTTGCCTTCGCTTAAGCCCTTTGCACGCGCAAATTTAACGTAATCACTATCAAGAACTTCAAGCATATTTGCTCTCATCTGGCGCTGCAAGCCAGATAAAGAAATCGTAAAAAGAACGATTACAGGCAAAACAAGGTGTTTTGAAATATCAACAAACTTGCCTGCAAAGCTCATCTCATTAAAGTTGTAGCTCGTGAGCCCGCCCACCGGAAACCAGCCGGTCTTCACCGCAAAAATCAGCATCAGAATTGCAAAGAAGAAGGACGGTATCGCCATTCCGATACTTGATACAACGGTCAGAATCCTGTCGAGCGCTGTTTCTTTTCTTACAGCAGCTAGAACTCCGAGCGGAAGCCCCACTATCCAGGTCATAAAGATTACGATTGTTGTAAGAAGCAAAGTGTTAGGGATTCGCTCTTTGAGTTTGGTTGAGACTTTTTCGCCTGCTGACGTATAGCCCAAATCACCTTTCACGAACGATTTCGCCCAGGAAAAATACTGGACATAGATTGGCTTATCAAGATTCAGGCGCTTAATCTCCTTATCAAGTGTTTCTTTGGAGATAGAAGGATTCAGCCTCAATTCTGCAAGCGGGTCAACAGGCGAGAGGCGGATTATAAAAAAGCTGATGAGTGACACTATTATTAAAAGCGGTATCACCTGCAAAATTCTTTTTGATATGTATTTGAAAAATTCCATTTAATTGACCCCTCACCCTAACCCTCTCCCTAAGGAGAGGGAACTAGTTTTATTCTACGTAAATCTCATCCAGATTATAAATCAGCCCGCTCAAAGGTGTCGGAAAGATGTTTTTGAACTTCTTCCTTATTGCAGTAATCCTTGTCGGAGAATACAGATATATTATCGGTTTCTGGTTATAAATTATTGTCTGATACCTGTCGTACAAAGGCTTGCGCTCTTCAAACGAAAGCTTGAGCGCACCTTCTCTAAAAATATCATCGATTTCTTTTTCCCAATCAAGCCTGTCATCAACCTTGTAATCAGAAGGGCGCATATTGAACAGATGCAAGCTTCCCTTTGAAGTCCAAACATTCTTGCCGTCATGCGGTTCAAGCGGAGAGCCCGTAAGCCCCATTATTGCCATGTCCCAATCGTGGGTGTTTGTAAGCTTGTTTACAAGAGAATTAAATTCCACAGGCTTAAAATTAACCTTCATCCCCAAGTCTTCCAAGTCCTGCTTAATCATCACCCCTAAGGCTTCACGTTCAAGGTTTCCGGCATTTGTATAAAGGTCAAATTCAACCCTGTTGCCGTCATTGTCATATAGGATTCCGTCTTTGTTAACAAACCCTGCTTTTGTAAGGCTTTCTCGCGAAACATTCGGGTCACATGGATGCCCTTTTATGTAATTGTTTAGGTAAATAGAATTGAGGCTTTCTGCAGTGAACAAAGGCTCTGCAACACCTGATGCGATATTCTGCACCATGTTTTTACGGTCAAGCGCCCAATCAATTGCAGCCCGAAAGTCACGGTTTGCAAACCAGCTGTGCTTGGTCGGGTTTACATAAGGTTTGCCGTTTCTGTCTTTTCTGTTGTTGAGGTTTATTATAAGAAAAAGAGTCCCCGTGTCAGGCCCGAGATTGTAGATAGTGTAATCAGAATCCGGCTCCTTGAGTTTGTATCTTGCAACATTTGACCCTCTAAGACTCAAAACATCGACCTCTTTGGCTTCAAATTTAAGAATCTCGTTATTGGTATCACCCACAATCATGTAAACGAGTTTATTAAGATAAGGAAGTTTTTCTCCCTTGAGGTTAATCTTGTAATAATTTGGATTCCGCTCAAACACAACGCGCTGGGCTGCAACGTATTCTTTAAGCCTGAACGCTCCGTTTGATACAATCGTTTTAGGCGGAGTATCAGGGCTCAAAAACGCGTTAAACACAGACTCGCCCTTATCAGAATACGGTTTGAAATAGTGTTTTGGAACAATCGGATAAGTAAGCTGTCTCAAGAACGGTGCAAACGGACGCGGGGTTGTGAATTTAACAGTGTAATCATCAATCTTCACAAGCTCCGGAAGTTTTCCGTCCATCATCATCGCATCCATTGTAGAAGGGTTGCCAAACCCTTTGAACACGATTTCTTCGAAAGTGTACATAACATCGTCGGCAGTAATCGGCTTCCCGTCAGACCATTTGACACCATGGCGAAGGTGGATTGTGTAATCGTTTTCATCAATCTCAAAAGATTTTGCAAGGAGCGGAACAACTTTTCCGCTTCTCGGGTTTGTGGTCAAAAGCCCGTCGTACATAAGCCCTGCCATGGAAGACGAGGTTGCATCTTTTGTGTTACACGGATTAAAGGTCTTAGGGCCCTCTCCGATGGTTGAGATAACGAGTTCGCCACCGAATTTCCCGACCGGCGCCTGAGACTGGAGGTAATCAACCCCGTTGATTGTAACGTTCTTTTCATCATCAGGATAATCAATGTTTTTCAGTTCCTGATTCACAAATTTGTCAGGGAGTTTTTCCGGAACATCAGCCCGCATGCAAGCCTTGAAAAGCAAACCCAAGATTATAACAAAAAAAATTACACTCAATATTCTCTTCATAAATATAAGAATATCATGTTTGAAAAAATTTTGCTTAGTCCAAAGGGGTAGTTTTATAAATCTTGAACCTAAAATCTGACCCTAGCTCTTTTTCAAGCGTGTAGTTATCTTCGATATACTTCTTAATATTTACTCCATAATCCGCCCCAAACTCTTTGTAATAATAATTTGAAGTGTCGTAGTTGCTTGTAACAATGTATTCCGGCTTAACAAAATCCAGCCTGCTTATAATAAGGTTTTCGCCAAACGTCTCTACATACATCGGAATAAGAGAATAGAACTTGTTATCAGATTCTCTTCCGGTTAAAAAATTCACCGCAAGACATTCTGGGTAAACAACCACCCTAACGCTTTGCGGAATCTCTAATTCAACATAGCTTACAAGCTCTTTGACCGCCTGCCCGTAAAACGGTGACGTGTATACAACTCCTCGCTCTGTTTGGATTTTAACATTCTTAGAGCAAAGCTCTTTAGCGTTTTTTATCGAAAGAACCAAAGCGCAGCCAAGAGTCAGGACAAGAAGCGGTTTTCTTAAGTCTTTCGGAACTAAGATAAACAGAGAAATTAGTGCAAACGGAAGGAAAAATACGCCGTAAGATTTTAGAGTGAGTGCAAAAAATATTTTCGCACTAATCAGAAGCGAAGCTAAGACAAAAAACTTCTCGTCTCTGGTTAAAGTCTTGAATCTCCATACAAAAAGTATCAGTATAAGCGGAAATGCGTACACCAGAAGCGCCGGTGAGACAGCAAAATAGAGATAAACAAGAACAATTGGAATAATTTTCCAGGATTTGAAATACCATATAAGAGCAAGCGGAGCCATCATCTTCAAAAGATTAATCAAATAAACCGGAACAAGCGCCCACTGGAACTCAAGCCCTGAAACAGAATAAAACCAGTGCATTGATTTAGAAGAGAGCATTGCTAGGATTAACCCGAAAGAAGTTAGCAAGTCCTCAAATCTTAATCTTTGCAAGAACAAGGGAGTCAAAACAAGCAAAACTGGTATCACAAGCGCTGTAAAATTCTTCCAGATATCCTTTTTCCAGCTTATGTACACAAGAAGCGGAAGCAAGAGTATAAATTCGTACTTAGAGCAAACCGCAAAAGAATACATTAGATAAGCGAGCGGGAATTTCCTATCCAAAGCAAACCAAACTGCACCCAAAACGAACAAAAGTCCGTACAAAACTCCGTAAGAATACGGGAAAAATATATTAAAAACATTCGGAGAAAGCACAGCTCCTGCAATAATAAACAACGCAATTCCGAGGCTGCAATTTTTATCCAAAAACCTTCTTGCAATAAGGTAAACCAAGTTCAAAACACCGGCACTTGCAAATAGACCTGCAAAGTAAAGGACTTTCAGATTTACCCCGAAAACTTTAAACAGAAGCGCATTAAACAAATACGCAAGCGGGGCATAAATCGTGAAAATATTTTTGTAAAGCACCTTCCCTGCCGCAACTTCTGTCGGAATATAGGCTTCTCTAAAAGAGTCAACAATTATATCCCCGAACCTACCATACTCTAGCCAGAACACCGCAAGAAGCAGGAGGTTAATAAGAATCAGGTGCCGGTTATTTTTCACAAAATTCATTACCATAAAATTAATCTTAACAAAGCTTTACAAAGAAAGCAATTTTGTTACACAGAAAAACTTTATATATATGTGTGTTAGTGAAAGGTATTTTACAGTATGGCAATCAACCCATATACTCTAAATAGTTTATACGGTCAGGGCATTCTGGACTACGTTCCGTACGATTTGTGCGGAGGCGCGAACGTTAGTGCGCTAAACGGGATGCAGAATCCATACTTAAATATGGCTGCGCAGGGCGGGCTTTATCAGAACGCAGGAAACAGTCTTGACACATTCAACGCAGCGGGGATGAATACTCAAATCGGAGGGGGAGAAGAAAAATACGGGTTTAACCAGACAGGATTCAGCAGCCCTCAGGGCGGGACTTCTTCAAACGGATTCAGGAATCTTTCCAACAAGTTTAACAGTGCAGTTTCAAGTGTTAGCAATGCGCCGAATTTTGTCAAAGGTTTAGTCTCAGGTGCAATACTTTTAGGCACTTTAATATTCTGTTTCAAGGGCAAAAAGAAGCCGCCTGTTGTTGAGAAGCAGAGTTTGTTTTCAAAATTACTCCACAAGAAAAATAAATAACCTTACAAAATGCCTTATTAATTAACCAAAATTTATCACGCCGGAAGGCGTTTTTTTTTATGCTAAAATATTTTTGTATGAAGAGAATCCTTTTAATAGCAGCACTGGCATTATTTACATCAACAGGTGCATTTGCACAGGTCGTTAACACTGATTTAGACTCCATTATTCAAATCGGGCTCAAAGAGAACTGGGATTTGAAGATGAAGCGAATGGAGCTCAAGGCTGCAGAAAAAGACATAAAAATTGCAAACCGGCTTCAGAACCCGCAGATACAATCCAACATCGTTATGGGAAATGTTGCGCTCGGGAACTCTTCCCAGGCTGGTTTAGCGCTTCCGGTTGAAGTGCTTAAGCGCGGGGTGAGAAAAAAAGCTGCAATAGAGGCTTATTCAATAAAAGAAACAGAGCTTAAGCAGGCAGAGCACAACTACAAGCTTCAAATAATGCAGGCGTATTTTGACATTCTGCACGCAAAATCCGTATACAAGATTCAGGAAGAGCGTCTCAAGCTTTTCAAGGATCTGGTAAAAATCACGACTGACAAGCCAAAGTATCCGGCTTACGAGATTGACAACCTCAAGGCTGACATTCAGTATGCGCAGCAGCAAATCGAGGTTAACCGCGCAAAATCAAACCTGCTTGCCAAGCAGTTTGAGCTTAACAAGATTCTGAACACCGGAGTGGACGAAGTAATGTACGACACAAAAGAGTCTTCATTATTCGGTAACTGGGCGTTTTTGGACATAAAAATTCCTGAATACAATTTTCTTGAAAACATTGCGCTTCAATACAGTTACATGGTTAAGCTTTCGCAGAAAAACATTGACAAGTCAGAGTTAGAACTTACGCTTGCAAAACGAAACAGAGTGCCTGATTTTTCTGTTGCAGGAGGCTACGCTTGGCAAACGCACAGGCATGCGCCTAACGATTTTGGAGGTGCGTTTGTGGGGTTTGGGATGGATGTTCCGGTGCTTTACAATTTCACTCCGGAGATACAGAAAGCCCAGATTTATCTCGAACGCAGCAAATCAGGCAAAAAGGCTTACGAACACCAGCTCAAGTACGAGCTAAAGAAGGATTACAATATATTCAAGTATTCGGCTGAAAACATGGAGTATTCAAAAAAGATTCTGGAAGACTCACAAAAGATTGTCCAGCTTTCAACTGACGGGTACATCAAGGGCAAAAACTCATACAGTGATTTAGTTATCAACGAAAACGGGCATCAGGAGGTTTTAAGCCAGTATCTTAATGCGATGTCAAAGCATTTTTACTCGTACCTTGAGTTAATGCAGGATATCGGGCATGATATTTTAATAGAAGAGGAATTACTATGATTAAGCTTGTTGCAACAGACATAGACGGCACAATACTTATACCGGAAGGCGAGTTTACGCAGGGTGTAAAAAAATGCGTAAAAGAGCTTTGCGAAAAAGGGATAAAAGTTGTGCTGGTAACAGGCCGGATGCATGCGGCTGCGAGTCTTATTGCAAAAGACTTAGGGCTTGACACACCTGTCGTTTCTTATCAGGGCGGGCTTATCAAAAACAACGGCGAGACGCTTTACCAGAGGTGTTTAACCGAAGAGCAGGCTGAAAGGATTCTTGCGTGGGCAAAAGAGGAAAAAATCCACATCAATCTCTACAACGACGATATTTTGTTTTCTGAAAAAGTTTGTCCGGAGATTACGCGTTACTGCAACAATCTGCACACAAAGTACACGATAAAGCCGTTTTGTG
>CANAXK010000058.1 GCA_947365485.1 uncultured bacterium | reverse complement strand
GTACTTGAACCATCCGACAAGCTCCTCAAAGCTTAGACCGCCGACTTCAGGTGTGCCTGTGCCCGGCATGATAGATGTGTCTAAAACATCCAAATCCACTGTGACAAAAATGTTTTTGTCCTTAAAACAGTCAAGCTCATTGTGCTCATGAATAAGAGTGTTGTACTTTTTCATTAATTCAAACTCTTCTTTCATTCCAGAGCGGATTCCGATTTGTTTAAGGTTTTCAAATCCGATTATTTCTCCAGAATGCCTTATGACAGCTGAATGTGAAAGCTCTTCTCCTAAGTATTCTTTCCTTAAATCAGTATGCGCGTCAAAATGAACAATCGCAAGATTGTCGTAGAACTTAGATACAGCTTTGATTTCCGGAAGAGTCACAAGATGCTCGCCCCCGATTCCGAAAACGCGTTTACCATCCTTGTAGATTCCTTCGACGTTTTTTTCAATAAGGTCAAGCGATTTTACTGTATTCCCGAGCGGAAATTCCAAATCACCCACGTCATGGAAATTACAGTCCTCAAGATGCTTGTCAAAATAAGGTGAATATTCCTCCAAGCCCCAGCTTGCAAGCCTTATCTGCTCCGGTGCAAACCTTGAGCCCGGTCTGTAGGATACAGTGCCGTCAAAAGGCATGCCGAGCATGACTATGTCAGATGCTGCGTAGTCTTTGTTTTCTCCCATCCAGTTTCTGTCTAAAAATGGTCCAGTTAGCATTTTACTCCTTTACTATAATTGAAAAGATTGATCTTACCCAATCGATGTCTCCGTTTTTCTTGTAATAATTAGCTCCGTCCAAATCGTCATTGTATTTTATTCTTTTAACATTTCCATTTTCGTGGAATGTTGTAACCCCTTTATCTGTAGCAGTCCATAATTTATTTGAGTCGTTAACTCCAAACATTATTGTCTTTGCCTTACTTTCATCAACACCAGGTTCAAGGAAACAGATGTGTGATTTATATACGTCAGCAAGAGGTTTTTTATCATTGTTATCTAGGAGAAATGGAAATATGCTATCTTGAATACCAACCTCGCGAGCTTTAGCTGCAAACTTTATTACTTTTTCTATAAAAGGTAAGTTTTCATTATGCAGAATTTTACAAAATTCTCTGGCTAAATTGGTTGCCTTAGGATTCTTGTCAACGCTAGGAAGCACTGTGTGATAGTCCGGAAATCTGCCAGTGGTTAAAGGCTTCCACAATTGGTCGAACTTTGTTGCCGCTTCTTTCCCTGTTTGTATGATATCCTGTGAAATGGCTTTAAAGTTCTTGAGGTACTCCGCTCTTGCCAAGGCTACATTGCAGCTTTTGAAGCTTACATCTGTTGGTTGAGGGTTATTTTTAACCCTTTTGGAGGTATAAGAATTTCCCTTATACCCACTAATTGTTTGAATCATCATATAATACACTCCTTAATTCTATAATTAGATTATATTATAAACAATCCTGATGTAAACCTTGAAAATTTATAATTACATAGAACTAATCCTTAAGAATTAGATTGTAACATTTCTTAATATTCCTGAAACTGTTTGTAGGCAAGGGTTATGGGAGAAAGGCTAATTTTTTTGGACTAGATTTTTTATAAAATGATTGATTATGTGTTATGTTGTTGGTATATAATTTGAATGGACGTTTAGTCCTTTAGTAGTACACATTAAGAAAAGGTTTAAAATTATGACATTACCAAACGTAGCTTATTTCTCAATGGAAATAGCAATGGATCAATCGCTAAAAACTTATTCTGGCGGTTTAGGATTTTTGGCAGGATCTCACATGTTATCTGCTGGTTATTTACAGATGCCTATGGTAGGTGTAACAATGCTATGGTCTTACGGTTATTATGACCAGAGAATAGATCACTCAGGCAACGTTGAAGTAGCTTATATTAGAAAATATTATGATTACCTAGAAGACACAGGTATTACTGTTGACGTTGACACTTTTGGTGAAAAAGTTAAGGTTAAAGCTTTCAAAGTTAACCCTGAATTGTTCGGAACTTGTCCTGTTTACTTATTGACAACTGATATTGACGGTAACAGTGACTGGGCTAAGAGTATTTCTCACAAGCTTTATGATGGAAACGAAAAAATCAGAATTGCACAGGAAACAGTTCTTGGTGTGGCTGGTATCAGAGTTCTTCAAGCTGCCGGCTATAACTTTGACGTTGTTCATATGAACGAAGGGCATGCGCTTCCTGCTGCATTTGAATTATTAAGACAGTATAATGGCAACTTAGACGAAGTTAGAAGAAAAACTGTATTCACAACTCATACTCCGGTTGCTGCTGGTAACGAAGTTCACTGGGTTGATACATTACTTGAAGGTGGTTTCTTCGCTGGTGCTTCAAGAGAAAGAGCTATTCAGTTGGGTGGTGAAAACTTCTCTCTTACAGTTGCAGCATTAAGAATGTCAAGAATCGCAAACGCTGTATCACAGCTTCACGGTCTTGTTGCTAACAAAATGTGGGAATGGGTTGAAAACAGATGTCCAATTAGAGCTATTACAAACGCTGTTAACCTTCACTACTGGCAGGATAAGAGAGTTGCAGAAGCTCAAAATGATTCTCAAAAATTGCTTGATGTTAAGCGTGAAATGAAGGATGAGTTGTTCAAATACATTGCAAATGTTGCTGGTAAGAGATTCAACCCTGATGTATTAACAATTACATGGGCAAGAAGATTTGCTGATTACAAACGCGCATGGTTAATCTTGATGGATAAAGACAGAATCGGCAGATTGTTGGACGAAGACAAGGTTCAAATCATATTTGCCGGTAAATTCCACCCGGATGATGTTATGGGTAAAGAAATGTTTAACAAATTGTTGAACAGATCTCACACATTGAAGAACGTTGTTGTTCTTCCTGGCTATGAATTACAGCTTTCTGGTATGCTAAAACGCGGTTCAGATATCTGGTTGAACACACCTCTAAGACCGTTCGAAGCATCTGGTACTTCCGGCATGTCAGCTAACATGAACGGTGCGCTTCACTTATCAACATTTGATGGTTGGACAGTTGAAGGTACATTCCCGGGAATTAACGGTTACACAGTTGAGTACCCTGAATTAGACGACGATATGCCATGGGAAGAAAGACACTGGAAAGACCATGAATGCTTGATGGATATCATCGAAAACCAGATTATTCCTACTTATTACAATAACAAGCAGGAATGGGCTAGATTGATGAGACAGGCAATCAGAACTTCAGAAGCTTACTTCAATTCAGACAGAATGGTAATTGAGTACTACAACAGATTGTATGCTCCAATTGCTCATGATGACTGCTCTGCAGGTGAAAAGAAGAAAGAATTGAATATTTCTGAAACACCAACTTTTGATGCTTGGACTTATTCAAATATCAAGTAGAAAGATATATTGAAAAACACCCGCTTTTGATAAAGCGGGTGTTTTTTTATTATCTATTATTATCTTACTTTGTTTTCATTTCCTTGTATTAAACGCTTGATGTTTTCTCTATGCAAATAAACAATGTAAACCGCACCAAGTGCGCAGTATCCGACATAAGCAATCGGAGCATGCAAGAAATACATTACAAAAGGTGAGATTAGAAGCGCAATAATTGAACCTACTGAAACATATTTTGTTGTGTAGGTTATAATTCCCCAGACAATTGCAATAATAACCCCGACCATCCAGTTGAGAGCGAGGATTGTCCCAACGCCTGAAGCCACAGACTTTCCGCCTTTAAAACCTAAGAAGATTGATTTGCTGTGCCCGATAATAACCGCAACAGCTGCGATTACGGGAGCAAGGCCAAGTGATGCGCCTGCTGTTACAAAAAGTTTTGCAAGTACAACAGGAAGTGCGCCTTTAAGTGCGTCTAAGAGCATTACAAGGAAGAAGTAGTTCTTGCCGAGAACGCGTTTTACGTTTGTGGCACCTGTTGAGCCGGAGCCGATTGTGCGTATGTCCTGTCCGGTTTTTGCCTTAACTATCAGGTAGCCAGTCGGGATTGACCCTATTAAATATGCTGCTATTGCTGCAATTCCAAGTTCTAATAATTTATAAATCATGTTACCTCCTGAATTTATTATACCAGAGATTTGCAAATTACTTAAATATCAATTAAAATCTTTGTATGGATTATAATTTTCTGGATAGTTCTATTGATATTGAAAATATAGTTTTGCCGAGTTCTGACAAAATTAACCAGTTTCTGCTAAAAAATAATTACGCAGATATTATTAAGGCTGTTGATTTTATCGCATCAGATAACGTTTTGCTCTATGTGCATGGCTTTCTCGGTACTGGCAAAAGACAGTTTGTTAACTATGTTTCAGAGTTTTTGGGCAAAGACGTTATAAAGCTTGAGTATTATTGTAAGGAATCCACTGTTTGCGATGATATTCTGCTCTCTTTTATAGACGTTATTGAAAAAAGCCCGATATCTGTTGCAGTGAATCTTAATTCCAAGGTCTCAACCATGGCGGTTAAGTTTCTGCAGTATGTAAGTTCTATTAAAAAGCCATTTTTTATCATCCTTCATTCCTTTGACGATGTTCTGGATGAGAATAAGAACCTGATTACAGCTTTTTTATCAGAAGCTGTTAAGAACAATAACATTAAGATTGTTCTTTCAACTCGCGCAATGATTCAAAATGTGCTGGGAGATATTAAGATTGACAGGAAAATATTCCTAAAGGCTCTAACCAAAAACATTTTTGCAGAATTTCTTGAAGCACATAAGATTATTGCGAGTGATACAACTCTTGAGGATTTCTACAAGTACACCAGAGGCTACTATTATTACACAGCTTTGTCGATTAAGATTATTCAGGCTATGAAATTATCGCTCAATGATTTTCTGCAAAAATTTGCAATGTCAGGAATGAGCTTTGATTCCTACCTTGGAATGACTTATGTTAACCTGATTCCGACAACGATTCGGAACTTTTTCTGGTTTTTGAGAACTGCAAGACATGGGCTTACTCTGAACGCCCTTGCTGTTTTTGAACTCTACGACGAATTTTCAATCGAGTATCTTAAGTCAAATCTCATGATTTTTATGTCGGGTGAAACAGTCTATGTTCAGGATTATTTTTTGCAGAATATCGATATTTCAATCCCTGCCAAAACAGAAATAAAGCTGCATAAATATATTGTAAGCATTTATGAAAAACAACTTAAAGAACCTGTTGCAACGCGCGCTATTATGATATCACGACAGGCTCTAAGAGCAGAGATTGAGTATCACAATAAATGCGTTAAAGAAATTGAGGAAGGCAAAAAAGAACCGGCACAGCCTGCTATAGCTCCTGTTGAGCAGGTTGAACCCCGCAAAGAAGAGCATACTGCTCCAAAGGGAGTAGAAGACGCTCTCAAGCTTGCAGAGGCACTTGCTACGGAAAAGAAATTCACAGATGCAATAGAGGCGTATTTGAAGATTGCGGATTCTGATAATCTTGATGTGCACTCGCTTCTTGAAGCAAGAACCGCGCTTGCGCGGTTGTACAAAGAGGTTGGTGATTATAGTAAATCAAGCCATTTCTACGAACTTGTAGAAGCGTTCTACAAACAGCACAATGAGGTTATAAACCTTAATTACCTTTACTATGAACTTACCGGACTGTATTTTGCTATGTACAAGAACGAGCGTGCTGTTGAGACTATAAAGAAAGTTATCTATTCTGTTGATACGCCGCAATCATTGATGGTGGATGCCTGTACTTTGCTCGGAAACATTTATTCTGCGATGGATAACCCTGATGAGGCATACCAGTATTACCAGAAGGCTCTGGAGTCTCTGGATGAGAACACTTCTGATGAAACGCTTGCTGAGCTGTATTTTAAATACGCGCTTGCAAACGATGACAGGGATGCTGAAAAAGAAGCGTTCGAGTACTATACAAAATGTATAACAATTGCTGCGCCTAATCCATACAAATCGCTGGCTTATTCTAATATGGGCTCCTGTTATTTTGATAACGGCAACATGTCCGACGCAAGAGACTGTTTCAAAAAAGCGTACGATATTGAAAAATCTAATAACAATTATGACGGAATATATTATACTGCTGCGTATTTGGCGAAAATCTATTTGGAAATTGATGCTAACGAGGCCTTGAATTACCTTCTTGAAGCAAAATCCAGCGCAGAGTTCATTAACGAGGACTTTTATGTTCTGGAAGCTACTGTTGCGCTTGGTGATTTTTATTACAACAATGTGTCGCTTAACAAAAAGGCGCTCACAGAGTACTTTAAGGCAAGAAGAATTGCCCAAACCCTTGCCGGCTCGGTTGATATTTTAATGATTGAGCGCAGGATTAACGATATGAAACTAAGAATGGACGGAGAAGTCTTTGACGAGATTGAGAATAAATATGGATAATAGATTTGAAATTACTGCCGATTTTACTGAATACAAAAAAGTTTTTCTGGAAGAAAACTCAAAACTCAATTTGATTTCCAAAAACGATGAAAAGGTTTTGTTCGAAAAACACATCTATGACTCGCTTGCCATAAGACTGTTTTTTGAAAAATACAACATCTCCTCTGGAGAAATTCTTGATATTGGCTGCGGCGGCGGCTTTCCGTGCGTGCCTGTTGCAATAGAGGGGCAAAAGAGCGGGCTGAAAGTCGTTGGAATTGACAGTATCCAAAAGAAAATCAACTCGATTAACAGAATGAAAGATGCTCTGGCTCTGGATAACCTGTCAACAATTTGCGGCAGGGTGGAGAATCTCACGGGGCGCAAGTTTGACGTGATAACAAGCCGTGCAGTTGCAGAGCTTGCAAAGATTTGTGAATACGCGCTTCCGCTTTTGAAAAAAGACGGGTATTTTGTTGCTTACAAGTCAAAAAAGGCGCTTGAGGAGCTGGAAGGTGCTAAAGCTGTGCTCAAAAAATACAAGGCAAAAGTCAAGGACATTATTGAATACACCTTACCGCTTGAAGAGGTTTACGAGCGGAATCTTATTGTAATTGGTTTTTAGGTGTTTTAATCCTGCACCGGTGAGGGTTGTGACAATCATGGTTATTACAAAATACAGGTATGTATTTTGTACAGGGTTAAATATCCAGTAAATATCATGCGCGCTTCTTTCGCTCATTGGAATTCCGTTCAGCTTGAATATTGCAGCTGTTATAATGAACATGACAAGCAGGTGGTTCGCCATAATGTGGTATGTGTTTTCGCCCACAAGTTTTATGAATTTTATGTTTTTAATGTAGTCGTAAGTCACATTTATAAAAAACAGTGAGAACCATATCCCTGTAATACTGGTTAAAATCGGTACAATAAGCTGGCTGTCGAATCTTGCCCAGACAAGTACATAGCTTAGCCCGATTCCGTGTTCCGGCACAAAATCCCGGTTAAAGTGCCATAAAAATGCCTGAAAACAGATTGCAGCACCGAGAATCTTCGGGGTGAAAATATTGTAGTTTCCGTAAATCCTTGTCATGTAAAAATGTCCGAGGTAGACAAAGAGCAGGGAAAACATTGTTCTTACTGCAAGCAAAAATACCGGCGTTAGCGGAAATGCTTTGGAAAGCGGGATCGCAGCCAGTCCGATTATAAGATAAAAGACAAACCGAAATGTTTCGCTCTTTTCTCTCATAAGCCTTTGCAGGAACAGGAATGTGAGCATTGTTATAAACAGTTGCGGCACAAACCACATCGGGCAAGAGAGGTCAAACTGGTGGCCGTTCAGAAACGGGGTTATGAAAAAGTTTTTAAGCGAGTATTCCATGCCCCAGAATTTGCCTGTGAGTTTGTAAATGATTCCGGTAACTACAGCATAGAATACTTCGTATATGAAATAGAGCACCAGCAAGCTTTTTACCCGCTTCCGGATAAATTCTCTTACATTATCAAGATACTTGTTCTTAAAAAGCATGCCTGATATGAAGAAGAACAATGCAAGCTGGAACGAGTATGGCGGAAACATCCCGAATATTGAAAATTCAAGATGCCCCGATACTACTAGTGTGATTGCCAGTGCTTTTAGAATGTTGATTTTGTCTGATAGAATTTTGTCCATAATTAGATTCTGATAAGTATTTTTATGCTTTCTTTTGATTTGTTTGCTTCAAACGCTTCAATCGCATCGTCAACTGAGTAAATATTTGAAATAAACGGTTTAAAATCAATGCGTTTGTTTTTCAAAAGTCTCAATGCCGGTGCAAATTGACCGCAGCGTGAGCCGAGAACAGTTATTTCGTCAATAACAATCGGCGCAAGATTGAGTTCTTTACCTGAAGCAACCGTGCTTTTTAGAACAAGTACTCCTCTTGGTTTAGTTAGCGCCATGGAGGTTTCAAATCCTGAAGCAGAGCCTGTTGCTTCTACTACAACATCGTATTTTTTCTCTATTTTGAACTCGTTTAGAAGTTTAACTTCAACCCCCTGCGCTTTTGCAATGTCCAATTTGTTCTGGTGCTTCCCGACAAGAAGCACATCAAAGTTTTGCGCATTGAGCGTAAGTGCAGTGGTTAAGCCGAGTTTGCCGTCTCCAAGAACAACAATCTTTTGTGTTGGTTCAATATGAAGCTGTTCTGTGATTTCGCAAGCGGCAGCAAGCGGTTCAACGAATACAGCCTGCTCGTCAGTAACGTTATCCGGCACTTCAAACAGGACATTAGTAGGCATTGTCATGTATTCAGCAAAGCATCCGTCTTTTCTCCAGATACCCAGAGTGTGTCTATCAGGGCA
>CANAXK010000057.1 GCA_947365485.1 uncultured bacterium | reverse complement strand
AAAAGACATATCCAATTCCTTTTTCAGTATCCGACTTATTTTTTCAATATTTACTTGAAAGTTTGCGAGTTTTAATGTAAACTTTATTCATTAAGGAGGATATATGCACGAATACGTATTCAAGATGAAAAAAGGCGATATCGAAATCGAATTGAAGTCTGATGATTTGGAGTTTGTTGAAGAACAGCTTAACAAATGGCGCGAGGAGTTATTGCAAGACAAGTAGGATAAATTATGTCAACTTATTCATTTAAAATCACCAAGGGAAAGTATCAATTAAGCCTATCAACCTCTGATAAGGAACTTATTGTTGAGCAGTTTGCGCTGTGGGTAAAAAAGGCTGCTGAATACGCGCAGAAACACAAAGTCAAACAGTGCAAAGACATGGTTAACACACAAATCAATACAGAAAAAGAAATAACCCAGAGAAAAATTGACGAACAGCTGAAGCGTATGCCAAAACCGGAACCCGTTGAAGAAGCGCCGGTCGTTGAAGATTCCCGAGAAAAGAACCTTGATATTTTTTATGCAGCGCCAAAACCGCAGCAGGAATCTGCACCGGTAACTGTAAATGATGTTCAACAGGGAGGATTCGACAATATTCTGGAAAACTCTATGCAGTCACCTCAAACAGAGCTTTCGTTTAAGCCGAGCCCTTCTATTAAGAAGGATAACGCGTTTTTGAACTATATTAGCGGACGCAAGGTTGAGAAAAAAATAGACTATTTGCTTCTTACTGCATATTATTTCACCCAGTACGAACAAAGACCGAGATTTACTTTAAAACAGCTTAATGCAAAATTAATGCAGAACATTGCTGTAATCATTGACCACGCAGTTTTGCAGGAAGCAATTAACCGCGACTACATCGAATGCCTGCCTGATTTGACAGGGCTTGTCGGGACATCTGAATACAGATTGACAGCTTACGGTGAGAAGGTGCTTCTGGATGACTAAAAAGGTCGCTGTTGCACTATCAGGTGGAGTTGACAGCAGCGTAACAGCTTTGCTTTTAAAACAACAGGGATACGAAGTTGTGGGCGTAACCGCCAAAACCACTAATTCTCCAGAAGCTGAACAGGTGGTCGAAAACGCAGGAAGGGTTGCTGAAAAACTGGAAATCCCTTTTTACCCGCTTGATGTTTCTGATGTTTTTGAAGAAAAGGTTATTAAGTATTTTGAAGAATCCTACAAGAACGGCGAGACTCCGAATCCTTGTATTATGTGCAACAAGTACATGAAATGGGGCGCGCTGTTTGATTACGCGATACAAGAACTCGGTGCGGATTTTATTGCAACCGGACATTACGCAAAGATTAAGCGCGATGGCGGGTTTGTAAAATTTTACCCGGCTTCTGACGAGCACAAGGACCAGCTTTATTTCTTGTTCCTGCTTAACCAGAGCCAGCTTGAGAGAACGCTTTTTCCGCTTTCTGATTACGTAAAATCCGATATCAGAAGGATTGCTGAGGAAAACGACCTTCCTTCAAAATCGTCCAAAGAGAGTCAGGATATTTGTTTTATCAAGGCTCCTATGACAACGAAAAAGTATCTTAATAATATTCTTGAAGCAAAGCAGGGAAATTTTGTTGAAAAATTAAGCGGCAAAGTTTTAGGTCAGCATCAGGGGTTCTGGCAGTATACAATCGGTCAGAGAAAAGGTATAGGGCTTGCTGCTCCGGAAGCACTTTATGTAACAGGGATTAATGCCGATACAAACACGGTTTATGTCGGATATAAGGATGAATTGTATTCTGATTCACTTGTATTAAAAAACATGAACTGGAGCTACCCTCAAACACAAACAGAGTTTGACGTTATGGCAAAAATCAGGTACAATATGCAGGCAATACCTGCACATGCTGAAATTTGCGGGAACGAAGTCAGGATTGCGTTCAATCCGGCTGTTTCAGCGATTGCAAAAGGTCAGGCATGTGTTCTTTACGACAAAGATGACGGGCACCTGCTCGGCGGTGCGTTTATTTAATCTCTAGTCCCCTCTCCCTAGGGGAGAGGGCTAGGGTGAGGGGACGATTTAATATTCTACACTCTTTACAATTTTTTATAATAATTGTATCATTGTATTAGAATTGGAGGAATTTTGGCAGAGAAATTTAAAATACAAGGTGGTGAAACGCTCAAAGGCGAGGTTTCTGTAGGTGGAGCAAAAAATTCTGTACTCAAGCTCCTTGCAGCTAGCATCCTTGTAAAAGGTCAAACCAAGATTTATAATGTGCCTCAATTAACAGACGTTGAAATCATGCTTAATGTTCTGTCTGATTTGGGTGCAAAATACGACTATGACAAGAAAGAAAAATCCGTTGTTGTAGACGCTTCTGAAATTACTTCAATCACCGCAAAATACGAACTCGTTAGCAAAATGCGCGCGTCATTCATTATCCTCGGGGCGCTTGTTTCCCGTTGCCACGAAGCAATCGTTGCGCTTCCGGGCGGCTGCGCTATCGGAGAAAGAAGAGTCGATTTCCACATTAAAGGACTTGAGGCTCTTGGTGCCAAGATTAAGATTGAAAATGGTTATGTTCATGCAAAGACTTCAAGACTTGTCGGTGCTGATATTTATCTGGATATCCCGTCAGTAGGTGCAACAGAAAACCTTATGCTTGCGGCAGTGCTTGCAGAAGGCTCTACAAGAATCCAGAACGCTGCACAGGAGCCAGAAATCATTGACCTTGCAAACTTCCTAAACACAATCGGGGCAGATATTCAGGGAGCAGGGACATCTGAAATTATTATCAACGGCGTAAAAGCTGAAAACCTCCATTCTGCGGAATACACAACAATTCCTGACAGAATTGAAGCCGGAACATTTATGGCTGCGGTTGTTGCAACAAGAGGAAAAGCCATTATCAGAAACGTTTATCCGGCACACTTAACGTTTTTCAACGACAAGCTAATCAAAATGGGCGCAAGTATAAAGCTTGCAGAGCCTACCGCAATCGAGGTTAGCTGCAAAAACAGGCTAAATTCAATAAACTTTGTGACCCAGCCTTATCCGGGATTCCCGACAGATTTGCAGGCGATTGCAATGACGCTTTTAACAACTTCCAATGGGGTCGGAATAATTACTGAAAGCCTGTACGAAAACAGGTTTATGCAGGTGCCTGACCTTAGAAGAATGGGCGCTGATATTCATCAGGACAGAAACCACGCAATTGTTAAGGGGGTTAAAAACCTAACAGGCGCAACGGTTGCTGCGAGTGATTTGAGAGCCGGAGCTGCGCTTGTTATTGCAGGTTTGATGGCAAACGGCGAGACAATTGTTGAAAAGCTTCACCACATTGACCGCGGATATGAAGAATTTGAGGCTAAGATTACAAGTCTGGGCGGTAAGATTATTCGATACGATGATGAGAACTTAACAAACAACGCAAAGGGGGTATTTAATGAGTCCTGCTTATAAGCGCTGGTACGACCATGACCCTAAATTATTAGAAGTTATTGAACTCTTGAAAAATTATCAGGATGAGCTCAAAGAGCATGCTGTGGTTTTTCTTGACAAATTAGAACAAAAAGTCTCAAAAGAGGCTCTTGACCGGTTTTATGACCTTGTTAAGCCTGTTAACGGCAGCCGCTGGTACGACAAAGACCCTGTAATCTCAAGAACAGTCGAGATTCTTCGTGTTGTTCCGCCGGAAGTTCAGCATGCCTGCGCAGAACGCTTTATCTCTGCTCTGAAAGAAATGGGGATTGAATACGAGAGCCCTAACCATAACTAAATAACCAATGAAATTAGAATCCAGCTCATTTTTTGACAAATTTCTCAGAAACATAAAAAAACAAAAAAGTTTTACGCTGACAGGGTTGACCACTTTCAGCCGGCTTTTGCTTGTGAAATATATATACAAACTCTCCGGCAAAAAGCTTCTGTTTGTGACCTCGACCGAACAAGCTGCACTAAAATACTCATCTGACTTGGAGCGGATTTTTGGACTGGACAGCAAAACAATACCTTACCAGAATATTTCGCCCTATGAGACAGTTGCAGGAAATCTGTACGACTGGCAAAAACAGGTCTCAACACTGCTCGAGGCTCCAGAAATCGTTATTGCACCAACAAAAGTGCTTCTTGAAAAATTTCCGGCAAAGGATTTTTTTGAAGAGAACTCGTTTACACTAAAAATCGGAGACAGTATTTCCCAGCAGGATTTGTTGAAAAAGCTTGTTGACCTCGGATACAAGCGCTCCACAATGGTATCTGACATTGGAGAGTTCAGCATAAGAGGTGATATTTCCGATATTTATTCGTTGAGCGAAACCCCTGTGAGAATCGAGTTCTGGGGGGATGAGATTGTTGATATAAGGTTCTTTGACAACGAAACCCAGAAATCAATCGAGAAAATAAAAGAGGTAAATATTAAGCCTCTGTATAAGTTTGTTTTGCCTTCCAAAGCTCCGGAAGGATTCCCGCCGGAGCTAAGAGAAACATTTGAGAACGAGGGTTATTTTGAGGGTGTAAATGTTTACCAGTCTTATTTTAGCAACGAGCTTGTGAGCGTTTTGGATTATTTTAAAGACTACATCATTGTTTATGATGAGTTTGCAGAGGTATCAGCAAAATTTCAGCAGATTGACGATACGTTTAATGAGGCTTATAACGAAGCTTTGAAAACAAGCCTTATTTATCCGTTAAAAGAAATAAATCATTTTACGTGGGCTGAGATTACGCAAAAAACAGCCGGAATGCAGAAGGTTTACATGAATAACTTCCTTTCTGATGAGAACAACGAAGTTATTGACATTGACGCAAGAAATGTACAGATTTTTGACGCGGATATGGACGCTCTCGCAGCTTTTCTTGAGGAGCATAAAGGTTATCAGATAACGATTGCGACCGATTTTCAGGAGCGCGTGAAAGAAGTGCTTTCAGAATATGGAATCTTTGATATTAATTATATCAACAACGTGACATCGCAGGGCACAGTGCTTAGAGACGGAAAGATTCTTTTCCTTACTGACAGAGAACTCTTTAACAAGAGACAAAAAGAGGTGTCTTCAAACAGAAAACGGCATTACAAGGAGAGAGCCGAGTACATCGAAAGCATAAACGACATTAAAGAAGGCGAGTATGTTGTCCATTCGATTCACGGAGTCGGGGTTTATCAGGGGCTTACCAAGCAGGAGTTTGACGGGCAGCTCAAAGACTATCTGACAATCGAGTATGCAAACAAAGATAAGCTTCACATTCCGGCCGAACAGATTAACATGCTCTGCCGGTACAGGGGCTCGGGTCAGATTAAGCCAAAGCTTTCCAGAATGGGGGGAAGTGATTGGGAGAATACAAAAACCCGAGTAAAAAAAGAGGTAGAAGCAATTGCCTACGATTTGTTGAGGCTCTATGCCAGAAGAAAAATGAAAACCGGTATTGAGTTTGCGCCGGATTCTCCGCTGCAGCTTGAGATGGAAGACACGTTTGAATACATTGAAACACCTGACCAGTTAAAATCAATTAATCAGATTAAGTCTGACATGGAAAGCCCGAATCCGATGGACAGGCTTGTTTGCGGGGATGTCGGGTTTGGGAAGACAGAAGTTGCAATGCGCGCAATGTTCAAGGCTGTAACCTCGCTCAAACAAGTTGCGGTTATTGTGCCGACAACAGTTCTCGCGCTCCAGCATTTCCAGACGATTTTAGAAAGGTTTAAGCCGTTCGGGATTGATGTTGAGCTTCTCTGCCGCTTCAGGAGTGCCAAGGAAAGAAAAGAAACGCTCAAAAACCTTACAACAGGCAAGTGTGACGTGGTTGTTGCAACCCACAGTCTTTTGCAGGACAAGGTTATATTCAAGGATTTGGGCTTGCTCGTAATCGACGAGGAGCACAGGTTTGGTGTGCGCCACAAGGAAAAGCTCAAGGAGTTTAGAGAAAACATCGACATCATATCAATGTCAGCAACCCCGATTCCTCGCACGCTTTACATGTCCTTGTCCGGAATTAAGGACATTTCCGTCATCAATACCCCACCTCAAAACAGGCTTCCAATTAAGACATTTGTGGGCGAATACAACGAACAGACTGTTAAAAACGCCATTGTTAATGAGCTTGACCGTGACGGGCAAGTGTTTTATCTGTACAACAGGGTTGAAACGATTGAGGAGTTCAAGTTAGAGCTTCAGAAGCTTGTTCCAAACGCAAGAATTGCAGTCGGGCACGGGCAGTTGAGCGAGAAACAGCTTGAAGAAGTGATTATCGGGTTTGACAACCATGACACGGACATTTTGCTTTGCACAACGATTATTGAAAACGGGCTTGACATTCCGAACGCAAACACAATGATTATCCACGAGGCTGACAAGCTCGGGCTTGCGCAGCTTTACCAGCTTAGAGGCCGTGTTGGAAGAAGTGACAAGCAGGCTTACTGTTACTGTTTTTACAAGAAGAACAAGGAGCTTTCAAAAGAGGCAACAGAAAGGCTCAAGGCAATACGCGAGTTCACAACTCTTGGAAGTGGTTACAGAATCGCCATGCGAGATGTTGAAATCCGCGGAGTCGGGAACATTCTTGGCACAAAGCAGCACGGACACATGGTGAATGTCGGGTTTGACACTTATTGTCAGCTACTTGAAGAGACAGTAAACGAGCTCAAGGGCGAAAGCATCAAAGCCAACAAGCCTGCAATTGTTGACATTAACGTAACAGCCTTCATTCCTGACGAGTGGGTCGGCTCCGGAGAGCAAAAAATGATTGAATACAAGCGGCTTTCTGACGTTAAGAACGAAACAGAGCTTAACTACATTGTATCAGAGTGGAAAGACCGGTTCTCGCGCATTCCGGACGAGGTTGAGAACCTAATAAAGCTTATCAAGTTAAGGCTCATTGCGACTGACTGCGGAATCTCGATTATCAGGGAGGCAGGGGATTGTATCAGGGTTTATTCGCCGTTTACACCTTATGAGTGGAACATAATAAAGGCTGGTTTGGACAGGAATATATTAAGGAAAGTAAAATTTACAGTTGCTCCGAAAACCTGTGAGGACGGGAAGTCTATTCTTTTGGTTAATAATCAAAGTTCTGATTTTGAAGAAATGTTTAACATTTTGTCCGGTTTGTTTTATTATATAAAAGAAACTGCTGATAAATATCACAAAGAAGAGAAATCATAAGGAGTATTATTAATGAAAAAATTACTAACATGTCTTGCATTGTCAACCGTGCTTCTTTCAGGCTGCACGCTTATGCACAAGAGCGAAGGGATTATCAAGGTAAACGACAAGGTTATCACACAGGCTGATTTTGACAAATCGTTTGACAAGAATGTAGACAAGTCTTTCTTAAAAGCTTTCGGCGGTTCAAAAAACATGGTTAAGTCAGATGACAATCCGATGTTTGGTATTTTCAAAGAAAAAATTGTTAACGAACTTATCGTAAAAACTCTTCTTGACGAAGAAATCGCAAAACGCGGAATCGAAGCAACTCAGGAAGATGTTCAGAACGAGCTTAAAACAATAATCGACAAAGTCGGCTCAAAAGAAGAGCTCAACAGGCTTCTTAAGCAGAGAAATATTTCTAATGACCAGTTTACAGAGGATTTGAAAACTCAAATCAAAATCAGAAAACTTGTTAACTCAATAGAAAAAATCAACGTAACAGATGCTGACGCAAAAAAATATTACGACACTCACAAGGACGAGTTCAAGCACGGAGAGCAGGTTCGGGCTTCTCACATTTTGATTTCTGCAAACACAATTGAGCTTATTCAGCAGATTAAGGCAAAGAATCCTGATATTTCACCGGAAGACTTAAACAAGCAGGTTGAAGAAAAATTGGCAGCTGCAAAAACAAGAGCAGACGAAGTTCTTGCAGAAGTTAAGAAATCACCTGAAAGCTTTGAAAAGATTGCGCAGAAGAAATCTGACGACAAGGCTAGCGCAGAGCGCGGCGGCGAGTTAGGATTCTTCCCTAAAGAAGCAATGGTTCCTGAGTTTTCAAAGGCAGCATTCTCAATGAAGCCAAACACAATAAGCGAATCGCTTGTAAAATCACCTTACGGCTACCACATCATCAAGGTTACAGACCGTATGGAAGCTGGTTCAAATCCGTTTGAGAAGGTTAAGGATGAGATTAAGTTCTATCTTGAAACCCAGAAACAGATTTCTGTATTGAAGAATTTCACAGCAGGTTTGATGAAGAACGCTAAGATTGAGTATTTGAATGAAAAATACGATCCTAAAAATGTAAAAGTTGTTACACCAAAGCCTGTGGAAAAGAAATAGGTTATAACAAAAAAGGGGCGAGACTTTCAGTCTCGCCCCTTTTTTGTTACCTCTAATGTAACACAATACTCATTGTGTTACATTATACCATCATGCTGTCTAAAATGCAATAATATCAACTATTTCAATTTTCGTAATTTCTACATTCATCCAACTTGTAGGCCCAAAACAAGCCAAAAGCGCAAAGCCTGTAGGCCTTGTCCCGACAGGGCAAGACGGTCTACGTGCGTAGCACATGTAACACAATGAGTATTGTGTTACATTGACACGGAATAAGAAAGGAAGAAGAGCGTGAAAAAGACAGGATTTTCATTGATGGAAATGATGATAGTGCTGCTGATTATGTCAATCATCGCAGCTGCAACCGCCCCAATAGTGAGCAAAAAGATGAGCAAAAACGCCTCCTCATCAAACTCCAATCCATGGGTCTTTATCGATACCAAAGGCAACGCA
>CANAXK010000056.1 GCA_947365485.1 uncultured bacterium | reverse complement strand
CTATCAGGGCAAGATTAAGACAAACGAGGACGCAAGAATTGCTATTGACACAATGATTGCGAGCCTTAACGAGCCTTACACGCGGTTTATGCCTAAAAAGGATTATCAGGACTTAACAACCTCAATTACTTCAAAAATCTACGGTATCGGGGTAAATATTTACTCTAATGCAGGCAAGATTGAGATTTTTAATGTAATTCCATCCACTCCTGCGGACTTTGCACAGCTTAAGCAGGGTGATATTATAACGGCTGTTGACGGCAAAGATATCAGCGGTATGAATGTTTCTGATGTTGCAACTCTTGTTAGAGGGCCGGAAAATAGTGTTGTTGAGCTTACAATTCTAAGAAACAACAAAAAATTAACAAAGAAAATCAAACGTAAAGAAATCAAGATTAAGACTGTAAAAAGCTCTATTGTTGATAATCACATCGGTTATATCCAAATAGTAAGCTTCATGAGCGGAACAACTCCAAACGAGTTTATGGAAGCTCTTCAGAACACTAAAAACGCTGATAAGCTTATCCTTGACCTTCGTGGAAACACTGGCGGATTGTTGGACAACGCAGTATTCATAGCAGACATGTTCCTTGATAACGGCACAATTGTTGATATTATTTACAGAAACGGGTATAAGAAGTCTATAAAGGCACAGGACGACAGATTCCCGCTTAACAAGCCTGTCGTAGTTCTTGTAAACGGTGCGAGCGCCAGCGCAAGTGAAATACTTTCAGGCGCGCTCAAAGACTACCACAGAGCAACTCTTGTTGGCAGAAAGACTTTCGGTAAAGGGCTTGTGCAGAAGGTTGTACCGCTTCCTAACCAGACGGGGCTTAATGTGACAATCGCAAGGTATTTGACGCCAAACGGAACTGATATCAACAAGCTTGGCATCAAACCTGATGTTGAGGTCGGAAACGAGTTTGACTTCTTTATTGACTCCAAAAAAGATATTCAATTAGAAAAAGCAAAAGAGATATTAAATAACACCAAGTAAGTATGAAAAAGATTTTAGAAGAGCTGGAAGGACTGAAACAGAAAGACCAGCTGAGAAAAATACCGCAAATTGAATCAAAATCAGATGGCAAAATAGTTGTAGACGGAAAAGAATACATAAACTTTGCTTCTAACGACTACCTTGGAATCAGCACGAAAAAGGCGCTTAGAGACGAGTTCTTAAAGAACGCTGATTACCTTTTATCAACAGCATCTGCAAGGCTTTTGAGCGGAAGCTCGCCCGAGTATTCGGCCCTTGAAAAGACTGTTGCAAATCTGTGGGGGAAAGAAGCTGCGCTTATATTCAATACCGGGTATCAGTGCAATCTCGGGGTGATTTCAGCTCTTGTTGGCAAGGATGACGTTGTTTTTTCTGACAAACTCAACCATGCGAGTATTATTGACGGTATGCAGCTTGCAAAGGGTGAGTTTATAAGATACAGACATTTTGATTATGACAATCTTGAAAAGCTGCTTGAAACTAAGCGGAGGCAATACAAGCGTGCTATTATTGTGACAGAATCAGTGTTCAGCATGGACGGTGACGTGGTTGATTTGGACAGGCTGATTGAGTTAAAGAAAAAATATGATTGTCTTTTGATGGTGGATGAAGCGCATGCTTTTTGCTGCTATGGAGATAATTTTGCAGGCTTATCAAAAGGCAGTGATGTGGATATAATTACAGCGACATTTGGGAAGGCTGTGGGCTCGTTTGGCGCGTTTTGCGTGTCGAGTGAAGCAATTATATCATATTTGATAAACAAGGCGCGTTCTTTCATATTCTCGACCTCAATCCCGCCTCTGAATATTGCATGGTCAAATTGGCTTTTAACTGAAAAGAGAAGTTTTCTTGAAGCACAAAAGGAAAAGTTAAAAGAACTGACTTCATCTGTGCATGAGATTATGGAATCAAGAGGGATTGAGACGGTTTCAAATTCGCATATTATCCCGATAATTATCGGAGAAAACGAAAGGACCGTAAAGGTCTCCGAGAAGTTGCGTTCTTTAGGGTTTTACATACCTGCGATTAGGCCTCCTACAGTGCCTGAGGGTACTTCGAGGTTAAGGATTTCGCTTAGTGCGGATTGCAGGTTGGAGGATTTTGAGCGGGTGCTTGATTTGGTGTAAGGCTGTACCCCACCCTAGCCCTCCCCATCAAGGGAGGAAACTTCTAGCACACAAAAAATAAAAAAAGACCGGCTTAAAAGTCGGTCTCTTGTGTTACTAAATTTTTGTTTTTAAAACCTATACAGCTTTTTGAACTTTTCCAGCTTTCAGACAAGAAGTGCATACTGTCATTTTCTTAGCCTGACCATTTACATTAACTCTGATTTCTTGTAAGTTTGGAGTCTGTCTTTTTACAATTTGTTTATGAGAAAATGTTAATTTTGCTGTCTTGATAGGTTTTTTACCGCATACTTCACATTGTTTTGACATAGTTCTATTTCCTTCTTTCTACCAGTGTAATAACAGTGTACTTCAAACTATTTTTTTTTACAAGCCCGAATTGTAAATTTATTGTTACAATCAGGCAAAAATCTTGATTGCAGAGCATTAAATAAGTGTATGAAAATTAATAAACCGACATTCAAAGCAAGACACATAGCCACAACAAAGAACGTATACAAGAATATTACTACTAATATTGACCTGTACGAGCTTTCAAAACGCGACAAAAACTTTCTCAAAAAACTACAGGAAGAGGTTGATTGCTCCAAACGCCTGCCAGACCTGTGCGAATACTACCAAAAAAGATGGCAAAAGGTGTTTAATTACGCTATTGATAACGCACTAAATGCTAAAGATATGAAAACGTATATGGCATTCAGCAAGAATAAGCCCTGCGGCATCATGACGGTCGAAGAAAACGGGAATAAGCTTTATTTAGACAGCATTTGCGATATACCCGACAAACAGGGAAAAAGGGTAAATTATACAGGAAGCACGCTATTTTGCCAGTTGTTTAAACTTGCAGATGAAGTAAAAGCAAAGGCAATCGAGCTTTCTGCTGTTCCTGACGGGGCCATAAATGTGGTGAAAAAATACGAAGCCAAGGGATTTAAAATAGTTAATCAAACCGAAGATTACGTTATGATGGAATGTTCTAAGTTTAAACTCAGAGAGCAGCTTAACAAGCTGCTCTCTGAAATCTCTTATAAGCCGGTCAAAAACCCTGAAGAAATAAACCTCAACGAAATTCTCTAGTAGTCAGAAGGCTCATAATCCTCTTCATCCTGCAAAGAGGACAAGTCAGAAGAGTAGTTTGAGTCAAAATCTTCCGGCAGATAATCGTTATCCGGCCATACAGTTTCTTCATCGAATCTGCAAGCACTGAGGTTTTCAGCCATTGAAAGGTCTGAATTTGTTAAATCTGCGCCCTGAAATATTGAGCCTGCAAGGTCAGCATCAGAGAAGTTGCAGTAATCCACTTTTGAATAGCTGAAATCAGTACCGTTAAGCACAGATTCATTAAACCCGCACTCAACAAGGTTTGCTCTTGTAAAATCAACGGATGTCAGGTCACAGCCTTCAAATTTCACCTCTGTAAGGTGTGAGTCCGCGAAAGAAGATGAGGTTAAATCAGCGTTAACAAATTCTGCGCCCTCAAGAGTGGCGTTGGAAAAATCTGTTTCGCTCAAATCAACAGCGCCTTTTGCGCTTTTCATCTCTGCGTTGAATGCTTCTACATCAGTCATTACTAAATTTATCAGTTCTTCTTTTGATAACATTTTTATCTCCTAGCTTATCAAATTCATCTGCATCGCAAGCAGCACAGCCTGCGTTCTGTTTGTAACCTTTAATTTCTTGAAAATACTGTTCAGGTGGGTTTTCACTGTAACATCTCTTACATAAAGCTTGTCGGCAATCTCCTGATTGCTCGCACCTTTTGCAACTAGGGCAAGAACTTCTTTCTCCTTAGGAGTAAGCGCGTCTATGTTTACGTCCTTGTTAAGAGTCTTTTCCTGCTTTGGTGCAGCCTCTTTTTGCCACTCACAGCGTCTTAAAACAGCCTCAATTCTTGCAAGAAGGTTCGGCAGAATAAAAGGCTTTACAATATAATCATCTGCGCCGATTTTGAGTCCTGAAACAACTTTCTGGTCTTCACTCACCGCCGTAATCATAATTACAGGCATGTATTTTAATTTTTTGTTAGCACGAATTGCCTTCAAAGTGTCCCATCCGTCCATGTTAGGCATCATCACATCAAGAAGAATAAGGTCGAAGGTCTCTTCTTTTTCTGTCAGAAGTTTAAGTGCTTCAAGCCCGTCTTCTGCTACAGTCACGTCATAACCGTACATTGGAAGCGCGTCAGCAAGGTATTTAGGATTATCGTCTACGACTAATATTGAGGCAACTCCGCCCATTTTACACCAATCTTTCTTTCAATGCTTTGAGTGCTGCTTGTAGTCTATCATCTACTTCAAGTTTTTGCAATATGCTCGCAACATGAGCCTTGGTTGTATTTATGCTCACAAAAAGCTCGTTTGCAATCTCGATGTTACTGTAACCTTCTGTTATAAGCTTGAGAATCTGGGTTTCTCTTGAAGTCAGCCCGTAAGTCTTTTCAGGCTTCGCAGGCTCACTGTTGTCCACTTTAGTTGCAGCCTCAAGAACAATGTGCGCAATAGAAGGGTCAAACCACGCTGCGCCGTCAAGAACAGACTGCACAACCTGCGTAAGCCGCTTTGGATTGATTTCTTTTGAGCAGTAAGCATTCGCTCCGGCTTTTAGGCTGCTTAAGACCTCCTGGTCGTCGTTGTGGGAAGTCAGGATAACAATTTTTATATCCTTGTTGAGCGCTTTGATTTTTCTAGTGGCCTCAATCCCGTTCATCCCAGGTAAGCCCAAATCCATGATAATCAGATTGATTTCGTTTTTCTCGGCAAGTTCAATCCCTTTTTCAGCAGATTCTGCCTCGAAAATTGTCTCAACAAAATCGCAAGACTCGAAAGCGGTCTTCAAACCGAAACGGGTTAGTTCATGGTCTTCTACAATTAAAATCTTATTCTTCATAGATGCTGTGCCCCGGATTTACGTCTGATGCATAGTCTGAATTAAGCCTTGAGCATTTTACAAGCGACTGGTTTGCAAGCTCAATATCCCCTTTTGCTCTTAGCACCAGACTTAAATAATAATAGTATTTAAAGTTGTTCTCGTCAATATAATAAGAATTGTTTAAATATGTTGTAGCCATTGTATAATTCCCGTCTCTGATTGCAAGGTTGGCAAGCCCGAGCCAGATGTCGTTGTTCGTAATATCGATTGACGCAACCTGCGGGAGGTAATAATCAGCCTTTTGCGGGAATGCTTTCAAGGATTCAACAAGCAAGTCCTCGTTGTTCTGGTATTTTTTTAAAAGCTTTTCATAAAGCTTTCTGGATTTCTTGTCCTTGTCCATTGCAAGATAAGTCTTTGCTATGCCTACAGAAGGCTCCACGTCTCTTGTAAGCTTTTTTGCTTTCTTGTAGTACTTTAAAGACTCGTCATACTTTCTGTTGTCATAACTCAAATCAGCAAGCGTAAGTGCTGCAAGGTAATTGTTATCATCTTCCCTGTAAGCGCGCGCAGCAAACTCCTGCGCCTTCAACGGCTCGTCATTCTCATAATAGATTCGTCCGAGAAGCGAGAACACAAGCGGGCTGTACTGCTTTGCCTGCAATATTGCAGATTGAAGCACCTTTGTTGCAAGCAGGCTCTTGCCCTGCAAATGATAGTAATAGGCAAGATGGTAATCCTTCAAAGCCTCTGGTTTTGAGGTCTTGTACAAAACATACTCTTCAACAGACCTTACTTTTTCCTGAAAATCAGCTGTCGTGAACGTTGTTTTCTTTATCTGCGCAAGAACCTTCAAAGCCTGCTTTGGTTTGTTAGAATCTGCAAGAATCTTAGCCTTCAAAGAAAGGTAGTTCACGTTTGTGTCGTTTTCCACAATCGCGTTATTGATGTATTTCAGAGCCTGATGCAGGTTGTTTGACTTGTAATACCCGAGCGCAATAAGGTAGTTCTTATAATCGCTCTCAGCTGCCTGTGTACTGTTCAAAAGCTCGGAAGTTGTCTCGATTGCCATGTTGTTATAAACAATGTTTGAATAAGCGTCAGCAAGGTACACAATATCTTTTTGGTTAACCATTGTAGTCGGATAGTAGAAGTTTTTGATGTCTTTCACATAAGCTGAAGTAAAATTGTTCGCATCCAATTTGTTAATCAAATTATCAGACAGGTCAAAGAACCCGTATTCAGCCATTTTAATACCGTACATAAGAAATACATAGTCGTCATGCACAGCTCGCTGAATAAGGTCGTTAAAATCATCGTAGGAAGCTTTTACGTTGCTTTGAATAAATCTGTTTTCAGCAGAAGCATATTTAGCTTTTACAAAGTTGTCTTTGATTACCATATCCATATTCGCAACAGTGGTCTGGGTTTTTGCCTGCAAAGGCTTCATTTCTTCTGCTGCAAAAGCGCCGGATTGCACCAGTATTGCGAATATTATTAATGTTTGTAAAAATCTATTCATGCTCTAAATCAACACCTACGTAATATTTGTTAAATACCTGTAACAACTTGTTACTACAATTATTTACTATTGAGTAATATAAATCAAGTAGGTTATATTTTTCCAGCGTCATTAAATCTTCTTTTTCAATCTTAAGATGATTCTCTGTAACAAATACCCCCACAATCTGACTCAATTTCACTGATAAAAACTTCTCTACCACCTGAGGATCAAAATGAGACCCGGAGCCGTTCATAATGATATCAATAACCTTCTCAATCGGCATTTTATCACGGTAGTGACGCTTTGACGTAATCGCATCAAACACATCAGACACAGCGAGAATCCTTCCGCCAAACGGAATCTCCTCACCTTTAAGGTGTCTGTAATAACCTGAGCCGTCATATTTTTCATGGTGCGAGCATGCGATCTCGGTAATTTCCTCAAAATCCTTGGAAGAATGAATCTTCTCTAAAATATGGTGCGTAATCTCCACATGTTCCTGAATGTGCTTGTACTCTTCTGCCGTAAGCTTGCCTTCTTTTTGTAAAACAGAGTCTCTTATCCCGATTTTTCCAATATCATGCAGCGCTGCTGCGCGCTCAAGCACATAAAGGTCATGCTTTTGCATTCCAAATTCACGAGCAATAAGCGTTGCAAACATTCTTACACGCGAAGAATGACCTGACGTAATCTTGTCTCTGGCATCGATTGAAGCTGCAAGTGTTTCAATAAAGCTGTCCAGAATAACCTTTTGTTCTTCAAGCAGCTTTCTCTGCTTTTCAAAGAGCTGCGCGTTTTCTAACGAAATACCGGCACTTGAAGCTATTGCAACAAGCAAATCCTCGTCATCAGGAGTAAAATACTCGTCAAACTTGTTGATAACCTGAAAAACACCGATAATCTCCTGGTTGAAATTCTTTATCGGAATACAGAGCATGTTCTTTGTTCTGTACCCGGTTTTTTTGTCCACATCAGGGTTAAAGCGCTTGTCATTGTAAGCGTCTTTAATATTAATCGTTTCACCCGTTTTTACAACATGACCGGCAAGCCCCTTATCAGCCGGAACGCGTAATTCTTTTGTATCCAGCCCTGTTGCGACCTTGGAATAGAGTTCGTTATGCTCCTTGTCATAGAGATAAACCGTGCACCTGTCAGCATTCATCGCAGTCTTAGTTTCTTCTGCAATTGTTTTGATTAGCAAATCAATATTCTTTTCTGCTGCAACCGCCTGCCCGATATTAACAAGCGCAATAAGCGGGTCTTTTGCCTGGTTATGGTTGCTGTAGTGGCTTATTGCAGGGCATTTTAAAAGAGAATTAAGTTTTTCAAAAAACTCTGTTTTCTGGTTCTTTATAGAGAGTTTTCTTGCCTTGTTGTAGTTAATGGCATAAAGAGCAGTGCTTTTTTCAGAAAAATTAATAAACCCGAGCACCATCTCATGCAGAATATTTGTTAGACAGTCTTTTGACTGTTCAACGAGAAAAGAAGCGTCGTTCATGAACTGGTAAAACGAGTTAAAGTCTTTGTTAATAAAGGCGTTCAGAGACAGCAGGCTAAAGCATATAGCAGTATCATCGTGATATATTTCCTTATGCTTCTCTATTCTTTTTCTGACCTCTTCATACTTATCATTAAGTATTTCAGACACGGACTCATAAATAAAATTCTCTAAAGACATTCTTCTCTCTCTAAAATTCCACAAGTTTATTATATAATATAATAAAATAACAATTTTGTCCAAGTGTGCTACGCTGAAAGGGGAGATATGAATAAATTAACTATTTTGATACCGGTCTACAATGAGAAGGATTCTTTGCTGGAAATCCTGAAACAGGTTGAATCTGTGGATTTTGATATGGAAAAAGAAATCATTCTGATAGACGACTACTCAACAGACGGCACAAAAGAACTTTACAAATCACTCCCTTACAAAGTCATCTACCACCAGCGCAACATGGGAAAGGGTGCAGCTCTAAGAACCGGATTTCAGGCTGCAACAGGCGATATAATAATTATTCAGGACGCGGATTTGGAGTACACCCCGAAAGACTACAAGCCGCTTGTCAACCTTATCAAAACAAATCAGGCCGACGTTGTTTACGGCTCTCGCCTTGCTGACAGCAGAAACACCGGTAGTTTCCTCATGCTAAGCTATCTTGCAAATATCACACTCACATTCATGACCCGTATTCT
>CANAXK010000055.1 GCA_947365485.1 uncultured bacterium | reverse complement strand
ACTCCCAACTCACCTTCGGCAAAGGCGATGAAGTTATGCAAGTTACAGCAGACCCATCCGGAAGAGCCGGTATCTCAAGCGACTCCATTCAACCTAACTCCGTAGCAATCGGAGGCAACCAATCCCTCTCCGGCTCCAGCACCGTAACCATTGGCCAAAACGCCTCCACAACAGATACCGGCGCAACAGCAATCGGTACATCCGCTAAAGCAACCGGAAATAGCAGCTTCGCAGCCGGATCCTCCGCAAATGCCTCCGGACGCAGCTCCATCTCCATTGGCTCCGACTCCAAAGCAATCGGCACCTGTAGCGTTGTAATCGGCGGAGCAGATGCTTATATCGGTGCAGGTGGCAAATTAACCCAGGCAACCGGTTCTTATAACGTAGCAATCGGAACCGGAGCTCAAACAGAATCATACAGCACAATTGCTATAGGTGATGGGGCTACTGCTAAAGGTCCTGATGGCATTGCAATCGGAACCTCTCCAAAGGCCAGCGCTGGGCTTTCAATTGCGGTAGGACAGAATGCTCAGGCGACAGCTATTAACAGTGTTGCAGTAGGTTCTTGTTCTGATTCAACAAATTACACAAGGGCTACGCAGAGAGGTGCTGTTGCTATTGGCTATAACGCAAGAGCTACTCATGAGCAATCGTATGCGATCGGAAACGGTGCAAAAACGACAAACTCTAACCAGATTGTGCTCGGGGCTCCTGGCAGCACTGTGTATATTCCGGGGAATTTGATTGTTGATGGTAAGGCCTGGTTTATGGGACACTACGACGAGCATAAAACTTGTTCGGAAGTCTTTATAAACTTCTTTAAGCCAGTTCAGCTATGTGAGCCAGACGGCTCTAATAACTATATTTATCATAATAATAATCCTTGGTATCCTTCATATGAAGGCTTAAGTTCAGACAGGCGTCTTAAAAATATTGGTGAAAAATATATTGATAGTCTGGACGCGCTCAAAAAACTGGACTTCTACCATTACACTTACAAAAAAGACGAATCTAAAACACCTCATGTTGGCGTTATCGCGCAGGATTTGCAGAAAGTATTTCCAGACGCTGTAACAAAAGGCGAGGATGGTTTCTTGAGAATCCGGATGGAAGATATGTTTTACGCGGTAATAAACGCAGTAAAAGAACTTGATAACAAAGTTGCTTCAATTCTTGAAGATATTACAGGTATGAAAACCAAAATTGAAGCGCAAAATCAGTTAATCAAAACACAACAAGCTGCAATTGAGAATCTGGAAAAGAGGCTAAGCAAATTGGAAGCAAATCCTCAATAATGTCTTGCTTTAACGCAAATGTTTTTTGTGTTATTCTAAAAACAAGAGTTTTTATGGAGGAATAAATGAAAGAGGCATATTTTCCGCAGGAAATAGAAAAAAGATGGCAGCAAACTTGGGAGAAGAACAACGCGTTCCACACTCCTGATGAGAGCGATAAACCTAAGTACTTTGCACTGTCAATGTTCCCGTATCCGTCGGGGAAATTACACATGGGACACGTTAGAAATTATACAATCACTGACGTTATTGCAAGATTCAAAAAAATGCAAGGGTTTAATGTGCTTCATCCAATGGGCTGGGATAGCTTCGGGCTTCCTGCCGAAAATGCTGCGATGAAACACGGCGCAGACCCTGCAAAATGGACTGATGAAAATATTGCCTACATGACAAAACAGCTTAAGATGCTGGGACTCTCTTACGACTGGCAAAGAGAAGTTACAACCTGCAAACCGGATTACTACAAGTGGACGCAGTGGCTTTTCTTGCAGCTTTACAAAAAAGGGCTGGCTTATAAAAAAGAAGCTGCTGTTAATTGGTGCGAAACATGCGGCACTGTGCTTGCTAACGAGCAGGTAATCGACGGTAAGTGCTGGAGATGTGATAACGTTGTTGAGAAAAAGTACCTCTCACAGTGGTTCTTCAAAATCACCGATTACGCTGAAAGACTGCTTCAAGACCTTGACCTTCTTGATGGCTGGGGTGATAACGTTAAGACTATGCAGGCTAACTGGATTGGAAAATCACAGGGCGCTATTTTCAGATTCAAGGTTAAAGAAATCGAAGGCCTGGAAGTTCCTGTGTACACAACAAGACCGGACACGGTTCACGGTATTACTTATCTTGTTGTTGCGCCTGAATACAAAGATATTGAAAAACTAACAACGCCTGAAAACAAAGACGCGGTTGAAGAATACAGAGCAAACGCTCGCAAGATGACTGAAATCGAACGTCTTTCAACAGACAGAGTAAAAACAGGCGTGCCTCTCGGTACACACTGCATAAATCCATTCACAGGCGAAGAGTTTCCGCTCTGGACAGCTGATTATGCGCTAGTTGAGTACGGTACAGGTGCTGTAATGGCTGTTCCGACACATGATACAAGAGACTTTGATTTTGCTAAAAAATATAATCTGCCTATGAAGGTTGTAATCCAAGACCCTGAAAATCCTTCTGACTGCAAAGACGCAGCTTATACAGAAGAAGGAGTTCTTGTTAACTCAAATGAGTTTGACGGGATGAAGAACACAGAAGCTAAACAGGCTATTACACAAAAAGCTGTGGACAACGGCTTTGGCGAATTTAAGACCCAGTACAGACTTAGAGACTGGCTGATTTCACGCCAGAGATACTGGGGTGCTCCTATCCCTGTCATATATTGCGATAAGTGCGGAATCGTGCCGGAAAAAGAAGAAAACCTTCCGGTTATGCTTCCTACTGATGTTGATTTCTCTGTTGTGGGTAAATCTCCGATAACAACATCAAAAACTTTTGCAGAAACAACCTGCCCTATTTGCGGCGGAAAAGCAAGACGCGAGCTGGATACAATGGACACATTCGTTTGCTCCAGCTGGTATTATTTGAGGTATTCTGATGCTAAAAATTCTCAGATGCCGTTCTCTAAAGAACTTGTTGACAAGTGGCTTCCAGTTGACCAGTACGTAGGCGGTATTGAGCACGCAATTCTTCACCTGCTTTACTCCCGATTCTTTACAAAAGCGTTGAAGGATTTGGGGTTGTTGAGCTTTGATGAGCCGTTTAAAAACCTCCTGACACAGGGCATGGTTCTAAAAGACGGGTCAAAGATGTCAAAATCCAAGGGCAACACTGTTGATCCGGATGAAATATTTGAAAACTTCGGAGCTGATACAGCAAGGTTGTTTATTCTTTCAGACTCACCTCCTGCAAGAGATTTTGACTGGTCAGATGCCGGTGTTGAAGGCTGCTACAAATTCCTGAACAGGGTTTGGAGGCTTGTGAGCGACAATCAGCAGTATATGGTTAAGGATTACAAATTAGCGTTCCCGCTCTCACGTGAAAACGACGATTTGGTTCGCACGGTTCATATTGCAATGAAGGGGATTACAAACGATATCGCGAACGATTTCCAATTCAATACCGTAATTTCCAAGTACAGAGAGCTTACAAACGCTATCTACGATTGGAGAGGAAAAAAATCAGAGCTTAATGTAGAAGACAAGAATGTCTTGAGCTTTGCAATAATTTCTCTAATCAAGCTCATGGCGCCTGTTACTGTACACATGTCAGAAGAAATCTGGCATGAACTCGGTTTTGAAGGCTCAATCCATGATGATGAGTGGTGCAAGTGGGACGAAAACCTCGCAAAAGCAAGCAAGATTACGCTTGTTGTTCAGGTCAACGGTAAGGTTAAGGACAAGATTGAAGCTGATGAAGGGCTAAATGACGAAGAACTTAAGGCGCTTGCGCTTTCAAGTGAGAAGGTCAAAGAGCTTACAGCAGGAAAAGAGATTGTGAAAACAATCGTTGTTCCGAAAAAACTTGTGAACATTGTTGTAAAAGGTTAGTTGAAAAGGGGCGCGCAGCGCCCCTTTTTTATATCATTTAAAACTTTTTACCCCTCAAAATTGTTTGTAATTGTGTGGATGTATTCCAGAATCTGTGAGAAGTAAGCAAGGTTTGTGTCGCCGTTGATTATGATATCAGCGTCAGCTCTGAACGGCTGAACATATTTTTCACCTGCGCCTAGAATGTATTCCCAGTGCTTCTTGGCGTTTTCTAAATCCTGATTGCGCTCGGTGTAAGCCCTTGTCATGAAGCGTTCTTTACGAAGCTCGATATCAGTTTCAACGTAAACCTTGATATCAAAAATATCCTTGTTTTCTCCAAACATCGATGCCATACCTTCCACTACAACAATTTTGTTTGAAGGCACATGCTTTGCTTTTGGAACAGAAACGCCCGTTCCGTTTAGAAGGTACTCCGGAGAATAAACATCCTCGCCGTGCGAGATTGTCTCAAGGTCTTCTCTTAGAACATCAAGCTGAAAACTGTTAGGCGAGTCAACATCGTATCCGTTGTCTCTAAGGTTGTCAAAAGTTCCGTATTCCTTGATTAGTTCGGAGATATCGTTGAAGTAGTTGTCTGTTGTGAGAATCGTGACCGGCATGTTGAATTGCTTGATGACCTTCTCGATTTCTCTGCAGATTGTTGATTTTCCGGAAGCTGATTCACCTGTAATACCAATCATTATGCGTTTATCAGGGTTGCTAATCAGCCTTCTTGAAAATTTCTGGATAAAATCATACCGAACCTCAATAAAAATCGGCTCGGCAGCTTTGTTATCGTATGCTAAAACTTGTTTGAATTTTGATTGCAGGTAAAACGCAAGGAGCTCACGCCCTGTCTTCTGATTAAAATCAGGTTTTAAAATCTTATCTGAGGAATGTAATTCCTTTTCTATTAAATGGGAAATCCCGTTTTTATCATCTTCTATCATACTTATATTCCGATATTTTTACATTGTACAACAAATAAAATCAGGATTCAAATAGCTCGCTGATTTTGTCTGCAATATCGCGAGGGTCGATTTCTTGCGTGATTTTGTTGATGTCCTGCGCCATCTGGTAAAGCTTTGCAGCCTCAACCTTGTCTCCGACTATTGAGATTGCACGTGCAAGGTTAAAATGCGCAAGCGCGTAATTTGGATTGGATTCAACAGCTTTTCTGAATAAATCAATGGACTTGTTAACTCTTCCCAAATCGTCAAGATAAATTACACCAAGGTTGTTGTACGCAATGTCGTAATCGTCTTTGTACTTGATGGCAAGCTCGTAAGCCTTTATTGCTTCCTCTGTTTCACCTTTTCCCCAGTACAAGAAGCCTAAATTACAGTGAATCTTCGGGTTGTAAGGCTGAAGCTCAAGCGCTTGCCTGTATACAGCAAGTGCGTTCTTGTAATCCTCTTTGTCGTAAAAAGCGCTTCCGAGGTTAACGTAAATATCAATGTCTTCAGGAGTCAGAACGTAAGCTGTCTGGTAAGCAGAAATTGCTGCATCCGGGTCAGACTTGTTTTCCTGATAAACAAACCCCATGGTCTGTGCAATGACACTCGTCCATGTGCGGTTAGGATTGAGAGTAATTGCGTTCTGGTAGTTTGAGATTGCTAAGTCAAACTCGCCTTTGATGTAGTAAATATTTGCAAGGTTTGAATACAAATCCGGAATGTTCGGTGCCATTGCAATCAGCTTGTTGTAAATTTCAATAGCCTGATTGTAGTCACCCTGCTCTTCATAAGCTCGGCAAAGGTGCCTGTATGCAGCGATGTTGAAAGAATCCAACCAGATTGCCATCTTGTATTCTGTAATCGCGTCTTCAAAATATCCAGTTGATAAATAAATATCACCCAGAACACAGTATAGCGGAGCAAATCCCGGTGCTGTTTCAATCGCTTCTTTGTATAATTCTATTGCTTTTGGAAAATTCTTAACCTGGATTGCGTAAAAACCCTTGAGGAACAAAGGCAGAAAACGCAGATAGAGCACGTTTTTTACAATGTTTTCTCTTGCTGTTTTGTCAAACATTGCAAGAGCGTAAGACATAAATCTTTCGTAAAGCGCTTTAAGCTTTGTGCCTGTATTTTTGAAAGAAGACGCTTCATAAAGCTTGTAGAGCAAAAAGTGCGCACTTGAAGAGCCCATTGGTGAGCAGAATACGGCAGCCTGTGCTGCGTCTATTGCGTCTGTGAAGTGGGCTTTTTTTACAAATGTTTCTGCAAGCATGTAATATGCTTCGTAGTAGTTGTTTTTCTTTTCAAGCGCCATTGTGAGGTAATTGATTGCCTTGTCCAAATCGCCCTTGTGGTAAAATGCAACGCCGATTTTGTAGTAGATTTCGCAGGAGTCAATCAGTGATTCCATTGCAAGCTGGTATTCTGTGATTGCTTCGTCAATGTACTGGCAGGCGTTAAAAATATCGAGGTGCCATTTCATGTACAAATCACCGAGTCTTACGTGCAGAGACGGGTTTGTAGGGTCTTTTTGTAAATCAAGACGGCATCTTTCGATCTGGTCTGCCATTTTATTTCTTTTTGCGCCTGATTGTTTAGAATCATTATCAATTAACTTTTTCATTGCGTTTCCTAATTATTCATATACATGTAATAAAGCAGTGTTTGCCTGTCTACTTCGGTCATTGTCCTGAATGTAATTGTAAACTCGTTTTCGTAAACAGGGTCGACATCGGTAATTATTCCCGTAAAACTTATTATACCATAACTTTCAGGTAAATTTAACTCACACTCATATACTTCATCCAGTTGAAAACTTCTTTCCGAAAAAAACTTGAGATACTGGGTTGAAATCTCGAAAGTCTTAACCGTCCAACTCTCCTCCCCTTTGCTCATTGTTATAAGCTCTAATGCTTTTAGAACCGGAAGCTCCTCTCCAGGAGTCAGCTTCATTGCGTTGTAGTCAAGCTCCACAGAGAACTCGTCTTCCATCGGAGAGGTTATAACAACAGTATTGAAATCAATTGTTCCGAGCTTTGAGAACACTTTTATGGTTAAGCCACAGCCTTCTTGCAGAAATTCAATGTATCGCATGAAATACGGCGGAAGCTCGATTACTATCCTGTCTTCCAGTACACTTTCGATTGTGCACGCCATCTCAACCATGCTCTCATTTTTTTCAAAAATAATACTTAATTTTTGACCTGATTTTAGTAAATCCATATATAATATTATAGTGAATTTGCTACGAAAAAACAATAGCGGGGAAAGCAGCTGGGCAGCCAGACAGCTGCCCAGCTGAGACAATTTAAAACTTAGCTGCCTCCTAGTACGGAAGCGATTCAATAAAATCCGGCACCTTGACATCAGTCATTGGCACATCCTTCTGCCTGTATGATTTCTGACTGTAAGAAATCCAGTTGAATAAAATTACAGAACTTGGCTTATCAATGATTCCGTTTATGATACTCCTGAACTCTTTTGTGTTCTTCATCGGAAGCGGAGGAAGCTTCTCAAAATCCTCCGGAAGCAGATTGTACTTGGTATCCTCACCCGTTAGCATAATCATAAGCTTGTTGAATGAAAATTCACCAAACGCGCCGAGCCCCGAAATCACTTCGTCCGACAAACGCCCGAGCACTATAAGCTTTGCGTAATCATTTGAAGGATTGTACTGCCCCTTGATAAACAAGGTCATTAAAGGCCCCTGCGATTGAAGCATTTTGATGTTTGCAATCCCGTCTTTGAGATGAATGTCCCCTCTAAGGTACTTGAATAAACCTGTGTCCTTAAGGGTTATTGCCTTTGTCACAACGCTCAAAGATGTCCTTAACATGTTATCAGCAATAACATTCTGCGCGTAAAGAAGGTGCTCTAACTTTCCTAAAGTTTCCATCCTGCCGTTGTGTACCACAAACTTGATATCCCCGTTAAGCGTCTGCTTTGTAGAAAGCGAGCCGCAAAGGCTGGAGTCAAAATCCATGACCCCGCTTATGGTCTCTTTTCTTGTAGAAATTATGTCAAAAATCGGCGCTGCGCTAACCCCGCGTGCTTGTATTTTCGCGTCATAATGCTCGTCACGCAGATTGAAATCAATGCTTCCTGCAAGCTTGCCGTTAAAGATTTCTGATGCCACATTCTTCATCATAAGCTTGTTGTCTTTGAGTTTGAAATCCGCTGATAGAGCTGAAAGATAAAGCGGCGAGCCGTAAATTGAAGCAGCAGCCTTTTCTGAATAGAACTTGCCTTCGTTGATTGTGAGCGGCATAAGCTTCATCATCGGACTGTCTTTGTACATCAAAAGTGTGTCTGTGTTTATGTATTTTGATTTTACGTTTATGTTTTTAATATAGATTTCTTTTGAAATATCTGTAGAGAAAGTAGAATTAACCCCGAGAGACGAATCTCCGAGCTTGATTTGAGGCGCGTTCATAACAGCAACATTCTTGTTAAAATCAACAGTCATGTTGTTGATGGCAAGCTGCAAGAACTGGTTAATCACGTTCTGAACCGAGATTTGCCCCACAATCTCCGGACGCTCCGGCGTTCCGTTTATAAAAATATCTCCCTTTAGCTGTGCAATTGTGTCAAACGCGCTTATGTTAAGCTGCTGCGGTATGAACACGCGTATGTTTTTGAAAGCTGGTGATTTTAAGTTCTCGATGTTTCCGTTAACAATAATCTTTTTTGAACCTTTGAGATTTGACTTAAAATCGTTCTGGAACTTGCCCTTGAATGCTGAAATAGAAAGGTCCTCGATTTTCAGAACATTGTTGTTAATCTTTGATGCGAGGTTAACAATTGCAGGCTCATCAAGAATAATCGCGTTTTCCATAAGCATTTGCGCGTTAAGATTCTGCGTGTCCTTGTTCCCGTTGAACATGAGCTTGATTGGATAAATTATTGAATACTGGTTAAGCCCTTTTATGTCTCTGGAGTTTACAAACCCGTCAACATTGAGGTTGAAGGTCAAATCCTTTGAGTTGTAGTTCGTAACGTCAGCCTTGGCAATCAGCTTTGAGTTTGCCATAAAGATGTTGGTGTCAGGAACCTTTATTGAATCCCTTGCAATGTACAATTTTAGCTGCGGAAGCTT
>CANAXK010000054.1 GCA_947365485.1 uncultured bacterium | reverse complement strand
CGCAGCATGATTCGAAAGTCGATTTTTTGTGTTCTATTCAGACCTCTGCTCAAGGAGGACCGCAGCTTCTGCCTAATTTAAGGCTTGAAGAGGAGTTCTTTATTGTTAAAGACAAAGAGGGCAATATTATAAGAGAATCAGCTTCTGTGCTTCATAAAACAGCAAGAACTCTTATTGGTATAAAAAATAATGATGGAAAACAAGAGGTTCATATTTTTATAGTTACAAACGAGCACCCGATGGATATTTACGAGTCGCGTGATTTATGCGCAAGCTACGGGCTAGACAGCGCAATGGCGTTTGACGGCGGAAGCTCGACTTCTTTAAACTACAAAAAGATAAATGTTGTATCAACCCAGGATAGCGGCGACACAGGACGTGCGCTGAAATCATTCATGATAATCCAGGAGAAGTAGTTTTGCTTCGCTCCCTCGCCCTTTATGGGAGAGGGTTGGGGTGAGGAGGACTATATCTTCTGTTTTGCGATTCTTTCAATGGCTTTCATGAGGTCTTGTTTTGCAATGCGAATGCTCTTCAAATCATCATACCCGAAAGTCTTGGCATCCATTTTAGCATTCATACCAAGACGCTCAAGCGCGTTAAAGTACGAATCAGAAATCATTTCAGGAACATCAGAGCCGTTAAATTTATGTTGGAGCATAATTGGAGCAAGCTCATCTATTTTCACATCACTGTCAAACTCAAGTTTCTTAGAATGAATATCATAAATTTGCTTTAAGCCTTCCAGGTTTGGCATAGGGACTTCAATCTGGAGCCCGAATCGGCCGGAAGCCAAAAGCGCAGGCTCCATAAGTTCTTTCATGTTCGTAGCTGCAACAACAAATGACGGAGCATTGCTCTTTTCAAGGTCGCTCATACAACCCAGAAGCTGGTTGACAAGCGAATCGTCATATCTGGCATTTGATGAGCCGTCACGTGCTTTTGCTATTGCGTCAATCTCATCAATAAACATTATTGAAGGAGCATCAGCAATTAGTTTTTCAAAAGCTTTGCGAACAGAGGCTTCTGACGCGCCAACCTCGCTTCTCTTGAACTGGTTTGCATTAAGCTCCTTATAATTTGCACCGGTTTCTGCTGCAAGAGCTTTGGCAAGAATCGTTTTTCCGCAGCGTGGCGGGCCATAGAGCAAAATACCCTTGTTTAACCTGATATTTTCAAAAACTTTAGGATAATTAATAGGACGGATAACAAATTTTTTTAGAGTGTCAATAACATCATCCAGTCCGCCAATATCAGCAAAAGTAATCTCTTTTTTGCTACTAACCTGTTTTTTGGCAGAAGCATTCAGTGTTGCAACTGTTCTCTTATTGAATGCACTTAGGTCCTCTTTTTTCGAAATTGCAGAGCTTACAGCAAGGTATTTTTCAGCAGGCTCTGGCATGAATTTATAAGGCGGATTGAAAATCAACTTGTCTTTGTCCGGAGAAAAAACCAGTTCGCCGGTTTTAATAGCTTCTCCGGCTGCAAGTCGTTTCAATTTCCCTGGTTTTATGTTGTGTTTATCACTGTCATAACTATCTTTAGGATTTAGCACATTTAAGCCAAATATTTGATGGAGGTTCAAAACGTAAAAGTCGTTATTTTTCTTAAAAACCGCAAAATTGGATTCAAGTGCATCTCTGTCCTTAAGGTCTTTTTTCTCAACAAGAAGCGTATACTTCTTGATTACAGGGCTGTCAATACTATCCGAAAACCTTTCAAGCATCATATTTGAATATTCTTCATTTGATGTCACAACCAGAATCGAAGTATCGTCAAGTGCCTGCAAGCCGTATTTAAACTTTTCAGACAAATCCGGAGCACTGCTGAATAAACCATGGAACGCGATATTCTGCACCGCAGCAGCATTTACAATGCCTGACTCCTGCTGTTTTGCATTCGCTGGGTACAAAGTCGCTGGCTTACTGATTCTGTGCGGCTGCACGAATCCTTGAGAGCTATTTATTCCGGCTATTTTCATCTTATCCTCGTGTGGTATTCCCTATCTTGCGATTATTGAAAGCTTTTGACCTTCTTCAACCGGCACTGCTGATTTGTAAGGATTTGAAACAATATTGTATTGTTTATTGATATTGCCTCTGAATGCAATATTTTTAACATGTTTCAGAATCATTACGCCGTTTTTAGAAGTCAAGCCGTCCATAACAATCTTTCCGCCTTCTCTAAAGATACCGAGCTTGCCGTTGATTTCTTTTACAACGTATTTTGCCTTGTCTCTAACGTTAGCGTTTGTAAATACAGTACCAACAGGGATTGCCACTCCTGCACCGAGCATTATGTAATCAATCTCTGATTTTTTCTGGATTGGTATGTATTTGTTGCTAGGATTGATTGATTCAATATTATTGTCAGCAAAGAATTTCTTGCGCTTGTCTTCTGTATCAAGCCCGTATTCCTTGAAGTAATCGAACCTGTTACTGTGATTGATACCATCAGCGTTGAAGATACTTACGGTCATGTTACCCTGCGCATTGTGCTGCAAGTAAGCGACTTTGGCAAATTCTTTGGTTAATTCACGGATTTCAGCATTCAATTTTTCTTCCTGTGACTTGTCTTTGCCGTCTAAAGCCGCAATTTCTTTTTTAATCTCAGCAATTCTTTCTGCAACCTGATCTCTGCTTCTTCCATTGTTGCAAACATCAAGTCCGTAAGGTGTGCCGTTGTTCAAAGCTTCAAGTTCAGGGTTAGCACGGTCTTTCATCGCACCGTTCATACCACCCATTACAGCTTTTCTGTAATCGCTTATTAGACCATTCTTGTCCAAATCTGTCCAAGGGAGCGCGTTTCTGTTTTGCAGGTAGATGTTTTTGCTCTTTTCTTCATAACCTGTCATACCAAACTCGTCTCCAGAGTACATAGTCGGAATACCAGGCAATGCTTTCAAGAACTCTGTAATCATTTCTGCTTTTTTCTCGTTCGGCTCTGTTGCCAGCTTGTAAACAGTATCAATAATCTGTTCTCTGTTTGCAATAGCTTTTCCTGACTTGTGTTCAGCCTGTTGAACAGCCATTGTGATTGCAGTTCTGATATCTCTTGCTGCGTAAGCCTGCTTTTTCATGCCGGCTGTTTCGATTTTTGGAAGCTCGCCGGAATTGTTATAAACAAACCCTCTGTCGTATTTTTCAACAAAGTCTTTTGCTGCTTTTAGAATCGCTTCCTTAGCAGCAGGTGATTTTCCTGACTGAATGTAAGCGTCTTTTAAGAGCGCTGCAAGGTTAACTGTATAGAGGCTGTATTTTTTGTAATCAAATACACTGCCAAGAATGCCTTCTGCTCTTTCTCTGTTAGCGCGTCCAACCTCTTCATTCGGCGCAGCCCAGTCAAAGTCACCCTGAACAATATAGTTGCTAAGCATTTCCTGAGATTTTGCAAGCTTCACTACTGATTCCATAAGCTCTTTGCGTTCTGATTCAGTTAAATTCAAGCCGTATTTTGTCTCTGCGGTCTTAAGCATTGCACCAAAAGCGTTTTCAAGGCTTGTTAGTTCAGGAACCTTGATTGCTGAAAGGCTTGTGCTGTTGCCGTCTGACAAGAACACACCGTTTGTCAGGTCAATTATAGCTTCGCTTATGCGTTTGATATCTTCTTCGCTTGCAACAGAGCCCAAGTCTTCGTTTACAACTGACATAAGCAGTTTGCTCTGTGCAATTGCCCTAGGGCTTACTGTTTTGAAGTAATCGAGGTTGTCAATATTCAATCTAAGCTCAAGCGGAATATCTTCCACTGTTCTTGAGTTAGAAAGCACCTGAGCTGCATCAAGTCTGTGGTTTCTGTTTTCCCAGAATTTAGCCTTGCCTTCATTATAGCCATAAGCCATTGAACCGTGGAACAAGTCCATATCAAGCGCTAGTCCGTGGAGCATTCTTGGTTTATCGTGGTTGCCCATAAATGTCCAGAGGTTTCTTAAATAATCAGCGCTTCTTGTCTCAATCAGCAGGTCAAGTTTTTCTTTGAACAAATCATGTGTTCCTGAGATACCAAAAGTACCGTCAAAAGGCTGTGAGAAACACTTCAAGAGCTCTGTAAAGAAATAAGAATAAGCAGCCTCTGCAGTAATACCTGTTTCGTTAAAGAACTTGACCATTGCATCAGGTTCGCCGTTGAACTTCTGCCCGATATCAGTCATACCCTTGTACGGGCAAGACTTAGTACCTGTTGTATCACGCATAATATCAGAAACATCGGTCAACTCTGCAACGATATAAGAATTAGGGTTCTCTGTTTTTATACCCTGAACAAACAGGTTCCAGAATTTTATAAGCTCATTCCATGTATCATCAAAATCAGCATCATTGTTTCTAACTGAATCAATATCCATAACGTCTTTTGCTGCGTCCAATCTCCAGTCAAGTCCAAGAGCAGCCTTATCAACCATTGCTTCAGCCAGTCTGAAGCTTGTTGTATCAGTGCCTGCTATTCTCTTGCCAACAGATTCTGCAACATAAGATATATCGCTATCAGATAACGCTTTCAAGCCTTTTTCCATTTTCTTTTCAAGAAGGCTTGCTTCGTCTTCCGGATTATGAGCATTTATTCCAAGCGCCTTAAGTGTTGTGCCCTGTTTAAGTTTATCATAATCATAAGTGATTTCGCCGCTAGATAGAATCTTTGTCTTGAAGCTTTCACCGCCAAGTGATTTCAAGAGCGCATATCTTGCTATATCCTGACCGATAAGCTCCATTACGTATTCGCCGTATTCAGTGTAATCGCCGTTAGGGTCTAACAATTTTTCGTTTGAAGTTTCGTTGACCTTCTTGATAACAGATTCTGCAAACGATTTAATCTCATTCTTGAACAAAGCCTCAACCTTATTGTAGTTCTTTGCATAAGGCTCAACAAGGTGCGGGTTGTTTTGCTTCATCAAGTCAAATCTTGACATGCCAAGTGTTTCTTCTGTGGTAGCTCTGTTTGAGAAGTATGAAGTAGAAAGCACACCAACAGTGTTTTCGCCAAATTCTAATGCATCAAGCGGAAGTCTCATCAATGACTTGATTGTTACGTCATCCTTGTCCATCACGCCCTTAGGTGCATTAGCAAGGTATTGGCCGTTTAGAATATTATTTAGAACAGTGTCATTAATTTTTACTTCTTCCGACAGTTTTCCTTCGCTCACAAGTTTGTTCAGAGCCTCAACCGTTTTTGCGCTGCCGATAGTTTTTGCAGTGTAAATAGTCTGGGTATCTTTTACAAACCCTGTCCAGTATTTACCAGCCTGAATTGCCATATCACGAACTTCGTAGCTTCCGCGTACCATCATCTGCTGTTCATGGTATCTCTGGTTCTTATCAACAATCGCCTGATTAATCTTTTCGTCATAGTTTGAGATATGATAATTCATCTTTATCATATCTGTGTTAGCATCCCAAGTAACAACCCCGCCGTCAGTTTTTCTGTCAAACCTGAAGTTAGAGAACTGGGAAGCCATAATTGTACCGTCAGGAGTATCGAGCTTGATGTTCTTGCCAAAGTTTTTGTTTAAGTCGTTTATAACCTCAATACGTTTCTGGTACTCTTTCGGATCAATCTGGAACACGTAATTGATGATTGTATCGTCATGGCTGTTTATATCAAGGAGTTTGCCGTTTTTCAGGTTTTCGTAGTTAACAATTGCTCTGTCAAGTTCTTTTACCTGCTTATCACTAGCCTGTGTTGTATCATAAATCTGGATTAATGTTTCTTTGTTCTTGTCATAATCCGGATTTGCAACTTTTTTGTAAGTCCCGTTAGATTGATGCTCGTATTTGTACGGAGAGTTAATCAATCTGTGTCCAAGGTGTTCTTTGTTTTCAGGAACAACACCAAGACTCAGACTCTGATTCTTAAGGCTCGGCATTCTAAACCAGTAGTAAGACTGCGGATTCTTTTCAGCCCATCTCATTGCGTACTGGAAGTGAATACCTTCTAAGCCTTCAGAAGTAAATGTTCCGTCAAATACGTATTTCATGCCGTTAGCATAAAGTTTTTTGAAGAACTCGCCGTAGTTCTCTTTTGTACCCATGTTAGGAGATACCTGCATGTTGTTTTTGTTCCAGTATCCTAAGCACCATGGGCCTGAACCATTTGCAGTCGGGGTTGAGAACATCATCTTGTATCCGTTTTGTTTCAAATACGGAATCATCTGTTGTAGTCCGGCAACGCTTCCGCCGTACACATTAGAGAAGGTTTTTATAACGCCTTCCATCTCTTTTTGAAAATCTTTGTCGTAGTAGATTTCACCGGTATTCGGATCATTGAATCCTCTAAACTTAGCGCCCGGCATGGCTGAATCCGGTGTTAACAAATACCCAGCCCCCTGAACACGCGGTGTTGTACCCTTACGGGATACGAGAGTGTATTTGTAATTGGCTCTGGAATCATGATAATCAGAAATCGCGTAGTCAAAACGCTTTTGTATTTGGTTACCATTCTTATCAAGCTTATAAGACCTGTCTTCATTTTTTTCATAGAATTTTTCGCCACTATCTGTTATGTGACTATTTACTGCACCATCAAGATTGTTTCTGAAAACAAACTCTCCGTTTTCCGGTTTTACTTTTGCTCCTGTGTCCGGACCTTCCCAGACAACTTTTCCGGTGTTTTTATCTTTTCTCACAATCTTGTAAGCAAAAGGCGCGTCTTTATCGAGGTTTGTAATATCTTGCATATTAACATTAACCCCCTCAGGCTTAAGCATTACAGACGCAATAGGTGTCTCTACAATCTTGTAGTTATATCTGTCTGTCGGAACAGCTTTGAAAATCTGAACCTCGCAGGTTTCTTTATCCGAATCATACGGATAATTGAACCTCAAAACATTCTCCCCAACATCGTTCTTCACGTGTTGATAGCCTTTAAAACCTAAATTTCTTACACCATTAATTTTATTAATAAACACCGCGGGTACTCCTTCTACATATATATAAAGATTGTAAAAAATATTTTTTTGCTAGTTTTATGGCATGTTTAGCAAAAAACTTTACAAAATTTAATATTGTAAATAATACACATAATCATAAATTTTGACAAAAAAATAGTACTACAAACATGGTTTAAAATCAAGTGCAGTACTATTTTTTACTTTGTATATAAATCTACTCCAACTCAGAGCGTTCGATTTCCTGTTTTGTAGTAAATTTAACGATATCGCCTTCCTGAATGTCGTTAAACTTAACAAACGAAAGTCCGCATTCAAAGCCTTGTGCGACTTCTTTAACGTCGTCCTTGAAGCGTTTGAGCTGGTCAACAGCGCCCTTGAAGATTTCTTTGCCGTCTCTAAAGATTGTTGCGGTGTCGTTTCTGTTAATCTTACCTTCTGTAACATAGCAGCCGGCAATCTTCTGGGTCTTACCAATCGTAAATATCTGTCTGATTTCAACCTGACCGGTTGCAACTTCCTTAATCTCAGGTGAAAGCAATGATACCATTGTTTTTTCAATGTCTTCAAGAATCTGATAGATAATATCGTATTTCTTGATTGTGACGCCTTCGCGCTCTGCTGCTGCAAGTGCGTTTGAATCTTCTTTAACCGTGAATCCCAAGATTAGGGCGTTAGAAGCAGAAGCGAGCATTACGTCAGCCTCTGAAATATCACCGACACCAACGTGGATAATCTTTGTATCGATTTCTTTTGATTCAAACTGCGCAATAGCCTGAGCCACAGCCTCTGCTGAACCGTGTGTGTTTGCCTTGATAATCAAATTCAACTGTACAACGCCGTCTTCTGATGTTCCGGATTCTCTTCTCATGTGAGCAGGAAGCATTGCATCAAGTCGCTTGTTGCGTTCTTTTTCTTTACGCTTATCAACAATTGATTTCATTTCTTTTTCGTTCTTAACAACTTCAAAGAAATCACCCGCATTCGGAACCTCTGTCAAGCCCAGAATCTCAACCGGTGTTGAAGGCTCTGCCTTCTGGATTCTTTCACCGGAGTCTGAAAGCAATGCTCTGACTCTTCCGCATGCTGTACCTACAACAATACAATTACCTGTTCTCAAAGTACCGTTCTGGACAAGAAGTGTCGCAACAGGACCTTTACCTTTATCAAGGTTTGCCTCAATTACAACACCGGAAGCTTCTGCCTTAGGGTTTGCTTTCAAATCTTGAACTTCTGCAACAAGCAGAATATATTCAAGCAGTTCGTCAATACCAGTGCCTTGAAGCGCAGAAACATTAACCGTGATTGTCTCACCACCCCATGCTTCCGGAACAAGTCCGTGTTCTGTTAATTGTTGCAGAACTTTGTCAGGGTTTGCGCCAGGTTTGTCGCACTTGTTAACAGCAACGATAATAGGCACTTCCGCAGCTTTTGCGTGGTTAATTGCTTCAATTGTTTGAGGCATGATACCGTCATCTGCCGCTACAACAAGAATCGCAATATCTGTTGCCTTAGCACCGCGGGCACGCATTTCTGTAAACGCTTCGTGACCAGGGGTATCGACAAATACAATCTTCTTCTCGTTTTTGTTATCCAGATAAACTGTATAAGCACCGATTGATTGTGTAATACCGCCGACTTCTGTTGCAACAATTTTGTGTTTTGAAGCACGAATACTGTCGAGCAGGGTTGTTTTACCGTGGTCAACGTGACCCATGATACTTACAACAGGAGCGCGTTTCTTTAACAATTTCTTATCAACTTCTGTAAGAGCTTTTTGTTTTTGTTCTTTTTCAAGCTCTTCTTCCATGAACGCTTCGATATCTTCTTCAAGAACCTCAAGTTCGTACTCAGCGCAAACTTTTTTGATGACATCAACGTCAATCAGCTGGTTAACTGTTGCCATGATTCCCTGAAACATAAGGAATCTGACAATTTCAGCAGGTGTTTTTTGAATCTTGTCTGCAAGTTCGCTGATTGTCATCGCAGCATTAACAACGATTTGTTTAACCTCTGCAACTTCCTGTTCTTTGTGAATCTTCTTTTTGTGTTTTTGTGCAGCGGCTTTTTCAAGAGAAATCATTTCCTGATCTTCTTTTTTAGAGTTAAAGTCCTTGTCTTTTTTCTTTGGATCAACTTTCTTCTTGCTAGCGGTGCTACTTT